>NZ_BAAHCA010000994.1:0-1693 GCF_054776295.1 Streptomyces sparsus | reverse complement strand
CGCGGACCGCTTCGGCGGCCGGCTCGTCCTGGTCACGGGGGCGGCCGGAGGCATCGGACGCGCCGTGGCGTTCGCCTTCGCGGAGGCCGGTGCCCGCGTCGTCGCCGTGGACCGGGACGCCGAGGGAGCCGCCCGAACCGCAGAACTGGCCCGGCTGGCCGGTGCGCCCGGGGCGTGGGCGGAGACGGTGGACGTCTCCGACGAGCACGCCATGCGGCAGCTCTCCGAGCGGGTCGCCACCGAACACGGCGTGGTGGACGTCCTGGTGAACAACGCCGGCACAGGCCTGTCGGGCACCTTTCTCGACACGGCCACCGAGGACTGGCGCTCTGTGCTCGACGTCAACCTGTGGGGCGTCATCCACGGGTGCCGGCTGTTCGGACGGCAGATGGCCGAGCGCGGCCAGGGCGGCCACATCGTCAACACCGCGTCCGCCGCCGCCTTTCTCCCGTCCCGGCTGCTGCCCGCCTACAGCACCTCCAAGGCTGCGGTGCTCATGCTCAGCGAGTGCCTGCGGGCGGAGCTCGCCGAACAGGACATCGGGGTGTCGGTGATATGCCCGGGCCTCGTCAACACCCGCATCACCACCAGCAGCCGCTTCGTAGGGGTGGACGAGGAGGAGCAGGAACGCCGGCGGCAGTGGGCGGCGCGTCTCCACGGCCGGCGGAACTACCCGCCGGAGAAGGTCGCCGCCGCGGTCCTGCGGGCCGTCGTCCGCAACGAGGCGGTCGTCCCGGTCACACCCGAGGCCCGCGGGGTGCGCCTGCTCGGCCGGCTCTCGCCACGGGCCGTCCGCGGCCTGGGCCGACTGCGGCCACCCGGCTAGACCCCACCAGGAAACGAGAGGCGGACGACCGTGCCCCCACCCACCGAGTACCGGATCGAGGAGCTCGCCCGGCACAGCGGCTCCACCGTGCGCACCATCCGGGCCTATCAGGACCGCGGCCTGCTCCCCCGCCCGGGGCGCCGCGGCCGGGCCAACGTCTACGACGCCGGCCATCTCGCCAGGCTGCGGCAGATCGCGGACCTGCTGGAACGCGGATACACCCTGGCCAGCATCAAGGAGCTGCTGGACGCCTGGGACTCCGGCCGCGGCCTGGGCAAGGTGCTGGGGCTCGTCGCGGAGGTGGACGGGCCGTGGACGAGCGAGGCACCGGACCGGCTGAGCCGGGCGGAACTGGACGCCCGCTTCGGCGGGCGCCCCGACGACGCCGCCGTCGCGGAGGCGGTGGACCTCGGCGTCATCGAACCGCTCCCCGGCCGCACCGACGAGTTCCTGGTGCCCAGCCCGCAGGAGTTGCAGGTCGCCGTCGAGCTGCACGCCGCGGGTGTCCCACTGGGCGCCGTCACCGGGCACCTGCGGGAGCTGCGCGGCCAGGTCGAGCACATCGCCACCCGCTTCCTGGACTTCACCAGCGAGCACGTGTTCGCCCGCTACCTCGACCACACCCCGACGGAGGCCGACGCCACCGAGGCCACCGAACTGGTCCGCAGGCTGCGTCCGCTGGCCCAGCAGAGCGTCGACGCGGAACTCGCCCGCGCCATGCGCACGTTGGCCGCCCGCCACCTACGGGAGCAGCTCAGCGCCGCGCTGGGAGCGGAACCGGCCCCCACCCGTCGCGAAGCGCCGTCGGCCGAGCTCCCCGTCCCCCGCCCGGCAGCGCCCGAGCAACACGTCGCCCTGCCCGCGGCG
>NZ_BAAHCA010000993.1:0-1693 GCF_054776295.1 Streptomyces sparsus | reverse complement strand
CCGCCCGGTCGGGCCCGGACTCCTCGGCGCGTGTCGGTCCGGTTCCGGCCCAGTGCCCACCCTGCGGGGTGAGCCCGCGGACACGCGGGGCAGCCTGCCGCCGACCCGGGGCCGGGTCGGTCTAGTCGACCAGTGCGGCCCTGCCGAAGAGAGCCGCGTAACCGCTCGGCAGCTGGCCGAGGACCTGCTTCAGCTGCCCCGGCGAGACGGAGTCCGCGAGGGTGCTCAGGACCGCGCTCGCGTCCCACTCCGCCGTGCGCGGTCGGCCACCCGTGCGGTCGGCGACCCGGCGGCAGAACTCCTCCACACCGAAGGTCTCCACCGCTCGGTCGCCGTCGGAGTCCACCGCCTCGGCCAGCCGGCCGGGAAGCTGGGCGGCCAGGTCCGCGGCCTCCTCCGGGGTGATGCGGCGGCTCAGCAGCTCCAGTACTGCGGTGGTGACCTGCTCCGCCTCGTGCTGGTCGGTGTACTCGCCGCGTTCCCGTACGCGGGCCAGGAACTCGTCGTCACGCATGCTGACACCCCCAGTTCTCGTCGTCATGAGGTTCCTGTCGGTCTGTGCGCCGGGTACCCGGGCGAAGCGCCGGATAACGCCCCATCAACGGGTCCCTGGCCACTACGGCCGGTGCCCCGGCGCAGTCGGGCGGCCGGGGTTTCCGCGACCGGGTTGCGGCCGTGAGGCCCGGCGCGGGCCCGACCGTTGTGATGCCGACGGCGGGTGAGGCCCGCGTCAGGCCTCCGTCGTCAGGACTGGAGTTCCTTGCGGGCGCCGCCGTTGATCTCGATCCTCCGCGACTTCGCCTGCTCCTCGACGGGGATGCGCAGGCTCAGCACGCCCGCGTCGTAGGTGGCCTCGATGTGCTCGGTGTCGAGTGTCTCGCCCAGGAACAACTGCCGGGTGAACGTGCCGGCGGGCCGCTCGGAGATCAGCACCTCGGCGTCGCCGCGGTCCGGCTGCGGGCGTTCGGCCCGGACGGTCAGCACGTCCCGTTCGATCGTGAGGTCCACTGAGTCCGGGTCCACGCCCGGCAGGTCGAAGGTGACCCGGACGGTGCCGTGCTCACGCCAGGCGTCCATCGGCATCACCGGGGCCCGCTGCGTGTCGTTGAACAGCTGCTGGGTGAGACGGTCCAGCTCACGGAAGGGGTCGGTGCGCATCAGCATCGGATCATCGCCTCCTGTCGATTGCCGTGATGTGACCTTCAGCTGCCGACATCTCTTATATACCTCACATCCATAACCTTGCCAAGGAGTGGCTCAGGTTTCCGGCCTGGCCAGGGCTCACAGGGGGTGGTGCCCTGCTGGGCTGCTGCCCGACGGACCGGAGGCGTGGAGGCCCGCCGGCGGTACTCGCCCGAGGAGCGGGGAAGCGTGTTGTCGCCCTCCGTGCGAAAGGGCAAAACTGGAGGCGACCGCACGTCCGTGCACCGACGGGAGGTGGAGGGATGACGGCACCCGGACCGGCACACGAGCAGGCGGACCACTACGCGGTGCTCGGCGTGGCCCCCACGGCTTCGGCCGCGCAGATCACCGGAGCCTTCCGGGCTCTGGTACGGGCCCTGCACCCGGACGTACGGCCGGAGCACCCGCCTGCCGACGAACGGCTGGCGCGGGTCGTGGCGGCCTACGACACGTTGCGGGACCCCGAGCGCCGTGCGGCCTACGACGCCGAGCGCCGCGGTGCCACGGCCCC
>NZ_BAAHCA010000992.1:0-1695 GCF_054776295.1 Streptomyces sparsus | reverse complement strand
GGCAACGCGCCCCAGCAGCAGGGTGGTGGAGGCCAGGGCGGCGGCGGCCGATCCGGCCGTGACGACGAGGACTTCGAGGGCGGCCGCCGCGGACGCCGCGGACGCTACCGCGACCGCCGCGGCCGGCGTACCCGCGAGGACTTCAGCGAGCCGCAGGTCAACGACGACGACGTGCTGATCCCCGTCGCCGGCATTCTCGACATCCTCGACAACTACGCGTTCGTGCGCACCTCCGGTTACCTGCCGGGCCCGAACGACGTCTACGTCTCCCTCGCACAGGTCCGCAAGAACGGCCTCCGCAAGGGCGACCACGTCACGGGCGCGGTGCGCCAGCCCAAGGACGGCGAGCGGCGGGAGAAGTTCAACGCCCTCGTGCGGCTCGACTCGGTCAACGGCATGGCGCCCGAAAACGGCCGCGGACGCCCGGACTTCAACAAGCTGACGCCGCTGTACCCGCAGGACCGGCTGATGCTGGAGACGGACCCGGGGGTGCTGACGACCCGGATCATCGACATGGTCGCGCCCATCGGCAAGGGCCAGCGCGGTCTGATCGTGGCCCCGCCGAAGACCGGCAAGACCATGATCATGCAGGCGGTGGCGAACGCCATCACGCACAACAACCCCGAGTGCCACCTGATGGTCGTCCTGGTGGACGAGCGTCCGGAGGAAGTCACCGACATGCAGCGGTCGGTGAAGGGTGAGGTCATCTCCTCGACCTTCGACCGCCCGGCCGAGGACCACACCACCGTCGCCGAGTTGGCCATCGAGCGCGCCAAGCGCCTCGTCGAACTCGGCCACGACGTGGTCGTGCTGCTGGACTCCATCACCCGGCTGGGCCGCGCGTACAACCTCGCGGCGCCCGCCTCGGGCCGGATCCTCTCCGGTGGTGTGGACTCCACGGCGCTCTACCCGCCGAAGAAGTTCTTCGGTGCCGCGCGCAACATCGAGGACGGCGGTTCGCTGACCATTCTCGCCACCGCGCTGGTGGAGACCGGTTCGCGCATGGACGAGGTGATCTTCGAGGAGTTCAAGGGCACCGGCAACATGGAGCTCAAGCTCGACCGCAAGCTCGCCGACAAGCGCATCTTCCCGGCGGTGGACGTGGACGCGTCCGGTACCCGCAAGGAGGAGATCCTGATGGGCAGCGAGGAGCTGGCCGTCACCTGGAAGCTGCGTCGGGTGCTGCACGCCCTGGACCAGCAGCAGGCCATCGAGCTGCTGCTGGACAAGATGAAGAAGACCAAGTCCAACGGCGAGTTCCTGATGCAGATCCAGAAGACGACGCCGGCTCCGGGCAACAGCGGGGACTGATCCCACCGCCGGCAGCGCAGGGTTTGTGTTTCAGCGGGCCGCCGCATCCCGCCCTCGGGCGGAGTGCGGCGGCCCGCGCGCGTGAGAGCCTCACCACAGCAGGCGGCCCGTGTCGCGCGCCGCGCCCCCGGAGGCACCCTGCGTTCGCGCTGGTGACAGCCGGCTCCCGCGGCGGGGCGGGCCGTGGTGGGAACTGTCCGGATGATCTTGCTTAGTCGGCGTTCATCACTCTATGTGCAACCCTTCGGCAGAAGTCGACGTCTCACCGGCGTCACCACAGGCAGCCGCGGAGGGAGCAGCGCGATGACCGAGCAGAGCACCGGCGGAGAGGCCGCCGCACGCCGCGGCGGTCTGCTGCGTGCCACCGGCCGGCGCCGCAGGCGG
>NZ_BAAHCA010000991.1:0-1697 GCF_054776295.1 Streptomyces sparsus | reverse complement strand
GGCCGACCCGGCCGCGAACCTGCCCGGAGCCCGGGTGGTGGCGGACGAGGAGACGCTGCGCGCGGAGGTGCGCGAAGCCGTCGCCGAGCACCTCGGTCCGGTGCTCGACGGTTTCCGGCCCCGCCTGCGCCGCGGGCCGCGCGCCCTGTGGAACGTGGCGGCGGACGAGATCGTCGAGGGCCTCTGGTACGTCGGGGAGCTGCTGGGCGACGAGCCGCGGGCCCGAGCTGAGGCGGAACGGCTGCTGCCCGGCTCGGTCGGCCCCTACCCCAAGGGCGCCTCGTTCCGCGAACTGTCGGGACCCGACGGGGAGTCCCTCACCACCCGGGACCGCGCCGCCTGCTGCCTCTTCTACACACTGCGTCCCGAGGACACCTGTACGACGTGTCCGCGTACGTGTGACGCCACCAGAATCGCTCGCATGACCGCGTCCCGCTGACCCGTTCGACCCAGAACGGCCCCACCGGGCCCCAGCTGCCCCGTTCGACGGTTTCTTGCCGCGAAACCCCGTGCGGCCCGTCGAATCTCCGCCAGGATGCTCCGCGAAAGGGAAGCCACGGCCGAGAGCCGAACAAGGGGCACCGGAAATGAGACTGACGGACATATCGCTTAACTGGGTGCTGGCAGGTGCGGTGCTGCTCGCCGGCTTCCTCGGTGCGGTCGTGGTCATGGCACGCGGTCGCAAGCACGTGGAGGACCCGGCCCAGGCCGACTCCTGGGAGCGTGCCGAGGAACGCCGACGGCGCAAGGAGACCGTGTACGCGACGGCCTCCTATCTGCTCCTCTTCTGCTGTGCGGGAGTCGCCGCAGCACTCTCCTTCCACGGTCTGGTCGGCTTCGGCCGCCAGAACCTCAACCTGTCGGGCGGCTGGGAGTACCTCGTCCCCTTCGGCCTCGACGGCGCGGCGATGTTCTCGGCGGTCATCGCCGTCCGGGAGGCGAGCCACGGGGACGCGTCCCTGGGGTCGCGGCTGCTGGTGTGGGCCTTCGCCGGGGCCGCCGCCTGGTTCAACTGGGTGCACGCGCCGCGCGGCGACGAGCACGCCGGCGCGCCGCACTTCTTCGCCGGCATGTCGCTGTCGGCGGCGATCCTGTTCGACCGGGCGCTCAAGCAGACCCGCAAGGCCGCCCTGCGCGAACAGGGCCTGGTGCCGCGGCCGTTGCCGCAGATCCGGGTGGTGCGCTGGCTGCGCGCCCCGCGGGAGACCTTCCGCGCCTGGTCGTTGATGCTGCTGGAGGGCGTGCGCACGCTCGACGAGGCGGTCGACGAGGTGCGCGAGGACCGCCGGCAGCAGGAGCAGGAACGGCTGCGCCGCAAGGAACAGGGAAAGCTGGAGCGGGCACGGCTCAAGGCGCTGAGCCGGCAGCACCGCTGGAACCGGAACGGGAGGCAGGAACCACAACTGGAGGTGGAGATCGCGCCGGCGGCCCCGGAACCGGGTCAACTGCCGCTCCGGCAGCGGCCCGCGCTCCAGGCGGTGATCGACGAGAAGAAGAACGGCACCCGCCCGGACGCTTCGGCGCCGGGTGACCCGCTCGGCGACGAGTCGAGTCAGACCAGTCCGCGCCTGGACTCGCTGGAGGAGAAACTGGCCGCCATCGAGCGGCAGTTCGGCTGACGCCGCGGCGACCGCGCCGCAACGGCGCGGCCGGCCACGGCCGGGACCGAACGGATCGGGGGCGGCAGCCCGCAGGGG
>NZ_BAAHCA010000990.1:0-1699 GCF_054776295.1 Streptomyces sparsus | reverse complement strand
GGCGGCCAGCCGCCGCCCGGCGGGCCGCAGGGTTACGGCTATCCGCAGCCGCCGACCGGGCTGCCCACGGTGGGCCCCGGCTACATGGCGGTGCTGCGCTACCGCGCCCCGGACGGTTCGGAGCAGCAGCTGATCCGGCGTTCGGCGCCGGGCACTCCGCACCCGGAGTGGCAGATCATGTACGAGTTGCGGCAGTTGAACGTGCCGCCGCAGCAGGTGCTGGAGCTGCACACGGAGTTGGAGTGCTGCGAGCTGCCTGGCGGTTACTGCGCCCGCATGGTGCGGGAGACGTGGCCGCAGGTGCGGGTCAGCCACACCGCGCCCTACGGGCGCGACCACGCCTCGCGGCAGCAGGGCATGCGCCATCTGCTGGAGCACCAGGGCGAGTTGCACCAGGTGGCGGACGGTCCGGCCCGTCCGGCCCCGGTCCGGGCGCCGATCCAGCAGCTGCCCCCGGTGCCGCCGGTACCGCCGGACGCCATCGGGCACGAGCTGGTGCACGCGTTCGGCCCGCAGGGCGTGTTCCGGTTCGACCAGCGGGCGGTGTCCCGCCAGGGTGTGCCGGAGATCGTCGCGCACACCCTGGTGTGGGCGGGCCTGCCGGTGGACTTCGGCCCGTTCTTCTGGGCGCAGGCCCAACCGGGCCGCCCGGTGCCGACGCTCGCCGAACTGGCGCAGGAGCACGGTGTGCAGCCGGGTCCGGACGCCGGCTCGTACCTGGTGATGGGCAGTGACTTCGGCCGGCAGCTGTGCGTGCAGTACGGCACCGCGCACATCGTCGCGGTGCCGCTGGAGGCCGACCCGAGCGGGCAGCCGGCGATGCCGCAGTTCGTGAACACCTCACTGCCGGAGTTCACCCGCTGCCTCGCGCTGCTGGGGCGGATGTGGCGGCTGCGGTACGGGCTGACGCCGGAGCAGGCGGGCCGCTGGACGGTCGACTTCCAGAACCAGCTGGCCGCCCTGGACCCGGCCGCGCTGTCGGGCCCGGAGAACTGGTGGTCGGTGCTGCTCGAGCAGATGTGGGACGGGCTGCTCTGAGACGGTCCGCCCAGCAGGCCCGGCGCACCCCGCGCCGGGCCTGCTGACGTCTGCCCCCGCCCGTCACCACCCGGCCTCCGTCCGGCGTCCGGATCCGCCCGCTTCCGAGGGGCCGGGCAGGAGTGCGGACGGCGGGTGACGGGCAGGGTGCTGCTGCGGGACGGGTGAGGCCGGTCCCGCGGTACCACCCTGCCCGGTGTCCGGTTGCGCCCGGTACTCGACGACAACTCGGCATCGCACCCGACGAAGCATCCTTGGTGGCGACCGCAACCGAAGTGGCAGGCTTCGGGCGATTCGCGCAGAGGGAAAGGGGCTCGACATTTCTTTTACTGGTGCGAGGAAGCCGGAGAGCCGGGGCGGTGCCGGGTTCGCGACCGCGCGGCGCGGATACCGGCCGGAGCAGGTGGACCGGCTGCTCGCCGAGCTGGAGGACGAGGGCCGGGCGGCCGAGGAGCGGATCGCACGGCTGGAGCGGCTGGCCGGGGAACTGGCCGCCGAGGCCGAGCGGTTGCAGCAGGTCGTGGCGTCACTGGCGCCGCCGGCGTTCGAAACACTGGGCGCGCGGGCGCGGTTGATCCTCACGGAGGCCGAGGAGGCGTCCGCCGAGCTGCGGCGGAGCGTGGACGCCGAGGTGGCGGCGGTCCACGAGGAAGCGGCAGCG
>NZ_BAAHCA010000989.1:0-1699 GCF_054776295.1 Streptomyces sparsus | reverse complement strand
TGCCGGGCCGGGGCTGCCCTTCAGGCTTGCCCGGCCCCGCGAGGTCGGCCGGTCACTGCATGACGGCCATGGCGAGGGCCCGTCGGGCCTTGAGTGAGGCGCGCTCGGCCTTCAGCTGCATCCGGCGGGCGTCGAGCATCCGGCGGACGGTGCGTTCGGACTCGGCCTCACGCAGGCGGTCCTGCATTCGGGCTCTGCTCAGTGTTTCTGGCATGAGTTGCATCTTGCGGTTCCTGTCCTGGAGTGAACCGGCCTCTTCGGGCCGGGAACGAGCGGTGGTGTCGAGGGTGAAGTAGTTCATCGGGTCCTGCTTCGTCGGGCCGTGACCGGTGGGCCGGTCGATGGTGCCGGGGGTGTTCATGCCGTGACCGGGTTCTTGCGCGGGCGGCCGCGGGGCCGCTTCCGGGGAACGACAACGCCTTGCACGAACAGCTCTCCGCCCCAGACGCCCCAGGGCTCGCGGCGGTCCTTGGCGCCGTCGAGGCAGGCGTCCCGCAGCGGGCAGGTCCGGCAGAGCGACTTGGCGTACTCGACGTCGGCCGGCGACTCGGCGAAGAAGACCTCCGGGTCGTAGCTGCGGCACGGCACAGCCCCGCCGAGCCGGTCGATGGCGTCGTCCAGCTCGGTGAGCGTGGTCAGGGGGGTCAACGGGTCCTCCGTGGGATCTGGCGGGTTCAGGTCGGTGGTGCGCGACGGGGTGTGCGTCTGCGTCTGCACGGCTGGTGGTTCCTCGTCTGTTGTCGTCTGTCCGGCTGGTGGCCGGCCCGGCTGGGCAAAACAGAAGGGCCGCGGATCCCGGTGAGGGTTCCGCGGCCCTGGAAGGTGCCGACCTGATCGAGCCGATCAGGTGGGATCTCTCCAGGGTTCAGGCCCACGGAAGGCCCACATCGTGAGGTGCTGCTTCTTCTGGCGTCCTTCGCCGGCATCCGCCGTCGCGATGCGCGCGACATAGGCCTTCGCCCGTGCCGCTGCCGCTGCTACCGCGGATGCCCCGATCGGTCGCTCATTGCTGAGAACGGCTCCGAACAGGCCGCTGCCGAAGCCGCTGTTCGTCAGACCGAAGCCGGCCAGGAGGGAACCGGGCAGGCAGGAGGCGACGACCGAGCGGTCGACTGCGGTGGTGGTCTTGATGATTGCGATCACTGGGGTTCGCCTCCTCTCGGCGGATCAGGGAACGGGCCGAGGCCCGTTCCGAAAGTTTTCAGGAGTCAGTACAGCATGGAAGTGCCGGAGCCAGAAGCCCCGTCCTTTCCATGACCGGAAGGCTATGAGGGTTTCGGCGCCGGGCGCAAACTATTTTTCCGGCGGGTTCGACGCCGGATCGGGCGCCAACCCCGGAACGACTCCGTCCACTTCAACGGCGAGCTCCTCACCTGCGCAGAGAGCCAGTACGTCCGGTCCGAACCGTCGAAATTTTCGGCCACCCACCCCCGGAATCCGGCTCAGATCGGCTTCGTCGGCCGGGATGGTCTCGGCGATGGCCATCAGTGTCTTGTCGGTGAAGACGCAGTACGGCGGCTGACCGATCAGCGCGGCCTGCTCCGCACGCCACGCGTGCAGCCGCTCGTAGAGGCGCTCGTCAAGATCGGAGGGGCACTCCTCGCAGCGCAGCAGCTTGATCTCCCCCGCGTCCGTCAGGGCCCGCCCGCAGACCCGGCAGCGCGCCAGCTCCCGGCGCCGCCGGGGCCGCGGCGGGGGG
>NZ_BAAHCA010000988.1:0-1701 GCF_054776295.1 Streptomyces sparsus | reverse complement strand
AGGCCGTCGCGGTCGTCGAACCGGGGGAGGGCGCCGGGGCCGTCGGCGCCGAGCTGCGGGAGCTGCTGGACGCCGCGCTGGACCGGACCGCCGCAGCCGTACCCGACGACGAGCCGTTCCTCGGCATGGGCCTGGACTCGCTCGTCGCCGTCGACCTCGCCAAGGAGCTCGAACGCCGACTCGGCCGGGAGCTGCCGAGCACACTCTTCTTCGAGTACCGCACGGTCCGCGAGCTGGCCGCCCATCTCACCGCCGACGCCCCCACCCGGCCGGAGGACGGGGCCCGGGCCGTCGGGTCCCCTCCAGCAGCGCCCGCCGACCCGGGAACACCGTCCGCCGTCCCGACGGGCAACACCATGGACGTGGGCGAACCCTTCGCGCTCACGCCCGTCCAGCTCGCCTTCCACATCAGCGGCCGGCTGCACCGGGACGTCGCCGCCTTCGCGTACGTGCGGCAGACGATCAGCGGTCCGCTCCGCGCCGACCTGCTGGAACACGCGCTCGGGCAACTCGCGGAGCGCCACCCGATGCTGCGCCTGCGGATGCAGGCCGACGGGCCCACGCCCCGCCAGTGGGTGGCGCCGCCCGTCCCGACCGCCGAGTGGTTCCTGACCCGGGACCCGGGCGAGGAGCGACTTGTCGACATCGAGGAGGAGCTGTGCAACCGCCTCTTCGACCTCGGCACCGAGCCGCCCGTCCGCGCCGTGCTGCTCCGGGAGACGCCGGACGTGCACCAACTGCTGCTGGTGCTCCACCACTCGGCCGGTGACGGCTACAGCCTCAACGTGCTGGGTGAGGAGCTGTGGACGCTCTACACCGCGCTGTGCCAGGGCCGCGCCGCCGAACTCCCGCCGTTGGAGGCGGACTTCGCGCGCTTCGCGGACGCCCTCACCGCCGAGCGCGCCTCCGCCGCCTTCCGCGCGGACCGGGACCACTGGCAGGTGGCGCTCGCCTCGCACGGAGCCCCCGCGCGGCTGCACCACGACGGCGACCCGGACGCGCCGCCCGCCCCGCCGCTCGCCTGCCACCAGAGCGTGATCCCCACACCGCTCCTCGCCCCACTGCGCGCCGTTGCCGCCGCGCACGGGGTCTCGCTGTTCCACCTCCTGCTCGCCGCGTACACCCGCTGCCTGTCGAGGTGGAGCGGACAGACCGAGATCGCCGTCAACGTGGCCCGGGCGGGACGTGAGATGCGCCTGCCGGGCATCGACCGGATCGTCGGTCCGCTGGCCGACACGCTGCCCGTCCTGGCCCGCGTGGACCGGGACGAAGCCGTGCCGGTGCTGGCCGAACGGCTGCGACTGGCCTGGCTGGAGAGCGAACGGCACGCCCGGCTGAGCAGCCTCGACCTGGCCCGGCTGCTGCCGGCCACCGCCGCCGGGCCGCGTTCGGTCGGAACGGCCGGGTTCAGCTTCGCCCGCTTCCCCGCCGTCCACACCGCGGACTGCCCTGTGACCGTCCGCCCCACCGCCGCGGCGACGGCTTCGGCCGCGACCCGGCTCGGTCTGCTGTGCTGGGAGGAGGACACCCGGCACCTCAGACTCTCCTGGAACTACCCCGGCTCCCTCTTCGACCGCTCCACCGTCCGACGCCTCGCGGACGACTTCCTCGGCGAACTCGCCCGGCTGGCCGGCCCGCACCCCTCGCCGACACCAGCCGCGGCCGAGCCGTCCGCCCTGGCCGAGGCGCCCGCAGGGGCCG
>NZ_BAAHCA010000987.1:0-1701 GCF_054776295.1 Streptomyces sparsus | reverse complement strand
GGTTGCCGCCGGCGGGGTCTGGCTGCTGCGACGACGCGGCGAGAGCCGGTCCTGACCGTCCGGCACGCACGTCACGCGGGCAGGCCGGGACCGACGGGTCCCGGCCTGCCCGGCCGGTCTGCCGCCGAGGCCCCCGCCAAGGTCCCCGTCCGGGTCCGAGTTGCAGGAGGGATTTGATGGACCGATTGCATCGCCGACGCGAGACAGTGGCCGCCACCCTCACCGCGCTGGGGCTGTGCGCGGGCGTGTGGCTGATCGACAACAGCCCGAAGGACACGTCGCCTCCGCAGCCCTCGGCCGCGGAGGCCGTCCGGCCCGACCCGGCGGAGAAGCGCAACGGCGTGGAGCCGCTGCCGTCGTCGGTGCCGGTCCGCGTGCGCATCCCGGCCATCGCCGTGGACGCACCGATCACGGGCCTGGGCCTGGAGCAGGACGGCAGCCTCCAGGCGCCCCCGGAGGGTGATGCCAACCTCACCGGCTGGTACCGCGACGGGACCTCCCCGGGCGCGCCCGGTACGGCGATCATCGCCGGCCACGTGGACAACTCCGACGGGCCGGCCGTCTTCTACGGCCTCGGTTCACTCAAGAAGGGCAACACCGTCCGGGTGGACCGGGCCGACGGGCGGGCGGCGGTCTTCACCATCCACTCCATCGAGGTGCACGACCGCGAGAACTTCCCCGACGACCGGGTGTACGGGCCGTCCGACCGACCGGAACTCCGTGTCATCACCTGCGGCGGCGGCTTCTCCCGCGCCGACGGCTACACGGGCAACGTCGTCGTCTACGCCCACCTGACCGGCACCAGGTGAGGCGTTCCGGCTGTGACGGCCCGGGCCTCGGTCTCCACCAGGGCCACGCCCACCTGCCGACCGCGCCGCGGCACCGGGGCGCGCTTTGAGGTGTCGACCGAATCGGCCCGGCTGCCGGTGGCGCCCGCCAGGATGGCGGGGTGTACCCCCGTACCGCAGACCTCTGGCACCACTACGGCCGCGCCCGGCACGCCGTCGACCGCGCCGTCTACGACCGCTTCCGCTGGACCTGGCGCCACCGTCGGCGCGCAATGCGGAGCGGCCTCACCGCGCGGTGTGAAGGCGTCAAATGGAACCGGGTGCCGCCACCGGTCGTTGTCCGGGCATGACCGCTATGACTCCCGGCTCGAACCTCACCCTGCCCGCCGCCCGTGTGGCGGTGGACGTCTCCGCCCCGGTGCGGCTGGACGTGTCGGGTCTGCTCGTCGGCGCCGACGGCAAGGTCCGTTCGGACGCCGACTTCGTCTTCTACAACCAGCCCGCGGCTCCGGGCGTGACCCACAGCAGCAGTGGCGGCGGCGACACCATCACGGTGGACACCGCCGCGGTGCCCTCCGACATCGACAAGATCGTGGTGACGGCCAGCCTCGACTCCCCCGGGGCCACGTTCGCGGGCACCGAACCCACCGGCACGGTGCGCGACGCCGCGACGGGCACGGTGGTCGCCTCCTTCACACCGCCCCGGCTCGGCGCGGAGACCGCTCTGGTACTGGTCGAGGTCTACCGGCGCGGCGGCGCGTGGAAGGTGCGCGCGGTCGGTCAGGGCTACGCCGACGGGCTGTCCGGCATCGCCACCGACTTCGGCGTCACCGTCGAGGAGCCCGCCCCGGCAGCCGCCGCCCCGGCGCCCGCACCTCCGGTTTCACCTCCGGCAGCCCCGACGGCACCGGCG
>NZ_BAAHCA010000986.1:0-1703 GCF_054776295.1 Streptomyces sparsus | reverse complement strand
CCCCGACGGCCGGCCACGCCGGGGGCGGCCGCCGGGCCGGCCCGCTGCTCGCCCGAACGCCTACTCGTGGGCGGCGATCAGGGGTTCGAGCGGGGCGTCGGGGAACTCCCGCTCGAAGGAGCTGGTGTGCCACCTGTTGGGGAAGAGCCCCAGGTGGACACCGTCCCTGATGCGCACCATGGCCTCGCCGTGCACCAGGCGGGAGCGGTTGAGGGCTTCCGCGCCGGCCTTGTCGGTCGCCCGGGCGAGGCTGTACCCGAGCGGTTCCAGCCGTACCGCGGCCCCGAACTCGTTCTCCATGCGGTGCTGCACCACGTCGAACTGCATGGGTCCGACGGCGGCCAGTACCGGGGCCTGCTCGCCGCGCCGGTCCGAGACGAGCACCTGCACCACGCCCTCCTCGTCGAGTTGGGCGATGCCGCGCCGGAACTGCTTGGTCCGGCCGATGTCGGCGGGCCGGACCACCGCGAAGTGCTCTGGCGCGAACGTCGGCATCGGCGGGAAGACAGCCGGCTTCTCCGCGTACAGGGTGTCGCCGACGCGCAGCGAGGCAGCGTTGACCAGGCCCACCACGTCACCGGGGTAGGCGAGTTCCACCGAGGTGCGGTCCTGGCCGAAGACGCTGTGCGCGTACTTCGTCGCGAACGGCTTGCCGGTGGCGGCACGGGTCACCGTCATGCCGCGCTCGAACACACCGGAGCAGACCCGCATGAAGGCGATGCGGTCGCGGTGCGCACGGTCCATGTTGGCCTGCACCTTGAACACCAGTCCGGAGAACGGCGCCTCGACCGGACGCACGCCACCGCCCTCCAGGGGACGCGGTGCGGGCGGGGGCGCCAGGTCCACCACCGCGTCCAGCAGCAGCCGCACCCCGATGTTGGACAGGGCGGCGCCGAAGAACACCGGCGTGGTCACGCCCGCCTCGAACGTCTCCCGCTCGTGCTCTCCCCCGGTCTCCACCAGCAGCGCCAGCTCCTCGACCGAACGGACCCAGTCCTCGCCCTCCTCGTCGGCGGCCCGGCCGGCGTCCACCACCTCCTCCAGCGCCTCCTTCGAACCGCCGGGCGTGCGGGTGTAACGCAGCATGCGCCCGGGCTCGCGCACGTCGACCAGGCCGCGCAGGTCACCGGCGATGCCCACCGGCCAGGTCACCGGGGTGGGCTTGAGACGGAACTCCCGCTCGATCTCGTCGAGCAGCTCCAACGCTTCCAGCCCCGGCCGGTCCCACTTGTTGACGAAGGTGATCACCGGGACGCCGCGGTGCCGGCAGACGTCGAACAGCTTCCGCGTCTGCTCCTCCAGGCCCTTCGCCGCGTCGATCAGCATGATCGCGCAGTCCACCGCGGCCAGCACCCGGTAGGTGTCCTCGGAGAAGTCCGAGTGACCCGGGGTGTCCAGCAGGTTCAGCACCTGCCCGCGGTGCTCGAACTGCATCACCGCCGACGTCACCGAGATCCCTCGCGCCTGCTCCATCTCCATCCAGTCCGACGCCACCCCGCGCCGGCTCCCCTTGCCGTGCACCGCGCCCGCCGACTGGATCGCGTGGGCGTGCAACGCCAACGCCTCCGTCAGCGTGGACTTGCCCGCGTCCGGGTGGCTGATCACCGCGAACGTCCGACGACGCGCCGCCTCCTCGGCGGGCCTGCCGCTCACCGCGCACCGCCGCACACCGCGGGGCCGGCGTCACGCACGGCGTTCTCGTG
>NZ_BAAHCA010000985.1:0-1707 GCF_054776295.1 Streptomyces sparsus | reverse complement strand
TCCAGGGCCCGTTGCGCGTTGGGGGCGAGGGAGATGGCGGCGCCGGCGGGGCGTAGGGCCGGGCCGCGTTCGTGCACGGTCACCGCCCAGCCTCTGCGGTGCAGGGCAGCGGCGGCGGCCAGGCCGCCGATGCCGGCGCCGACGACAAGAGCACGTGGCTGACCCACGGGTACCGCCTCCTCAGGACTGCTTGTGGACGGCCCACCTGCCGGGGAGCCGGTTTCGCGAAGGACGGTTCCGGACGGTTTCGCTCCGGAACGTCAGGGGCGGGCGCAGTCGCTGAGCGACCCCTGTTTCACTACGTCCGTAGTGCCAAGTTACTACATTCGTAGTGCGGGCGGTAGATTGCCCGCCATGACCTCCAGGGACACCCGTGCCGCCGCCCGCGCCAGGCTCGTCGCGGACACCGCTGTCGCGCTGCTGGCCGAACGCGGCATGCGCGGCCTGACCCACCGCGCCGTCGACGAGGCCGCGGGGCTCGCCCCCGGCTCGACCTCCAACGTCACCCGCACCCGTGCCGCCCTGCTCGAAGCGGCGATCCGGCGGCTGGCGGAACGTGAGGCGGAGGTGCTCTCACCTGCCGGAGCCCCCGGCCCGGACGCCGCGCTGGGCGCCGTGGCCGACACCATGGCGCTGGCGCTGCACCGCTACCTCACCGATCACCGTCCGCTGCTGGTGGCCCGGTACGAACTGGCGATGGAGGCGACCCGGCGGCCCGAACTGCGCGCGGTCTACGACCGGGCCGGACGAGACGTCTTCCGCGAACCCCTGCTCGCGCTGCTCACCGCGTACGGTTCGGCGTCGCCGGAACGCCACCTGCTGTCACTGGTGGCCTGGTGCGACGGGATCCTGTTCTCCTGCGTCGCGGGCTCGTTCCACGCCACCGCGCCCACGCTCGCCGAGCTTCGCGCGGGCACCGCGGAGCTGCTCGACGGCATGCTCGGCGGCGCCGGCGGGGTGCCCGGCGGAAACCCGGTGGGCCGGGCCGGCCGTTCCTGACAGGGTGGCCGCATGACCACGGACGAACGACTCGATCCCCCGCGTGCCGGAGACGAACGAAGCCTGCTGACCGCCTTTCTCGACTACCACCGCACGACTCTCGCGATGAAGTGCGACGGCCTGAGTGACGAGCAGCTGCGCCGCCAGGCGGTGCCTCCGTCCGAACTGAGCCTGCTCGGCCTGGTACGCCACCTCGCGGACGTGGAACGGCACTGGTTCCGCCGCGTCCTCGTCGGGGAGCAGGCCCCACCGCTGTTCTACTCCGACGAGGACCCCGACGGCGAGTTCCACCTGACCGAACAGCACACCGGCCCGGCCGCCTTCGAGGCGTGGCAGGCGGAGATCGACCACGCGCGGCGCAACTGCGCGGACCTCGACCTCGGCACCGAGTCGGTCAAGGCCGCCACGGACGGCACCCGGTACAGCCTGCGCTGGGTACTGCTGCACATGATCGAGGAGTACGCCCGGCACAACGGCCATGCGGACCTGCTGCGCGAACGCGTCGACGGCGCCACCGGCGAGTAGCCGGACGGCCCGCCCCGGCGCCGGTCACTCCTCCGGGGAATTCCGGACAGGCCCCAGAACGGGGAGAGTTGACCGGTGCGACACACCAGGACGTCCCTACTGCTTGCCGGCCTCTCCCTCTCCGCGGTCTCCGGGTGCCTGTCCGTTCCCGGAGAGGCGGCGAGCCCGGCCGCGCCACCCGCC
>NZ_BAAHCA010000984.1:0-1712 GCF_054776295.1 Streptomyces sparsus | reverse complement strand
ACCAGCGCCGCGGCACAGCGCCGCGTGAGCACCGCGCCGGATCAGTGCGGCGGGTCGGCCGGGTGCGAGGCGAGCAGCGGCAGTTGCGCGGCGAGCCGCTGCTCGCAGAGCTCCACCAGCCGGTCGTACCCCGCCTTGCCCATCAGCTCCGTGAGTTCCGCACGGTAGGAGACGTACACCGGCTCACCCGCGCCGTGCGCGGCCGTCGCACCGGTGCACCACCAGTGCAGGTCGTGTCCGCCCGACCCCCAGCCGCGCCGGTCGTACTCCCCGATCGTCACCTGGAGCCGCTGTTCGCCGTCGGCCAGCTCGATCCAGTCGTAGGTGCGGCGCACGGGCAGCTGCCAGCACACGTCCGGCTTGGTCTCCAGCGGCTCCCGGCCCTCCTGGAGGGCCAGCAGGTGCAGGGCGCACCCCGCGCCGCCGGCGAACCCGGGACGGTTGTTGAAGATGCAGGCGCCCTGGTACCGGCGCGTCTTCCGCTCTCCGTCGCCGTCCGTCTCGGTCCAGCCGGACTCCGCCGCCACGTCGTGGAACTCCCAGTTCAGCGGCGTCAGGCGGGCCGCGTGGCCGGCCACCCGCCGCTCGTCGTCCTCCTCGGAGAAGTGCGCGCCCAGCGTGCAGCAGCCGTCGCTCGCCCGGCCGGCCTCGATGCCCTGGCAGCCCTGCCCGAAAATGCACGACCACCGGGAGGTGAGCCACGTCAGGTCGCAGCGGAACACCTGCTCCTCGTCGGCCGGGTCGGGGAACTCCACCCAGGCCCGCGCGTGGTCGAGCGGGGCCTCCTCGCCGGCGGCCCGCCGACGCTCCCCGCCCATGTTCGGGCTTTTGCCCGCCTTCGCCTTTTTCGTCTTCGCCACCTGACCAGGGTACGGGCCGGGGAGACCGCGACCCGCTCGGCGCAGTAGCGTGCTCTCCCATGAGACTCGGTGTCCTCGACGTGGGTTCCAATACCGTTCACCTGCTGGTGGTGGACGCGCACCCCGGTGCCCGGCCGCTGCCGGCCTACTCGCACAAGGCCGAGCTGCGCCTTGCGGAACTCCTCGACGACCGCGGGGCGATCAGCCCCGAGGGGGTCGACCGGCTGGCCGGCACGGTCAAGGAGGCGCTGGAGATCGCCGAGGACAAGGGCGTCGAGGACCTGCTGCCGTTCGCCACGTCCGCGGTGCGCGAGGCCAGCAACCACGACGAGGTGCTGGCCCGGGTCGGCGCCGACACCGGAGTGGACCTGCGGGTGCTGTCCGGTCCCGACGAGGCCCGGCTGACCTTTCTCGCGGCGCGCCGCTGGTTCGGCTGGTCGGCCGGCCGGCTGCTGGTGCTGGACATCGGCGGGGGCTCCCTGGAGATCGCCTTCGGCCAGGACGAGGAGCCGGACGCCGCGGTCTCGCTGCCGCTCGGCGCGGGCCGCCTCACCGGTTCCTGGCTGCCGGGCGACCCGCCCGACCCGTCCGACGTCCGGGCGCTGCGGCGGCACGTGCGCGCGGAGATCGCCCGGGTGGTCGGCGAGTTCACCCGGCTGGGCGCCCCCGACCACGTGGTGGCCACCTCCAAGACCTTCAAGCAGCTCGCCCGGCTGACCGGCGCCGCCCGGTCCGCCGACGGCCTGTACGCGCACCGGGTACTGAGCCGCCGCGACCTGGAGGAGTGGGTGCCGAAGCTGGCCGGCATGCCCGCCGAGCAGCGGGCCGCGCTGCCCAGCGTGTCCGAGGGCC
>NZ_BAAHCA010000983.1:0-1713 GCF_054776295.1 Streptomyces sparsus | reverse complement strand
CTCGCCGACCTGGACGGGCCGATCGCCTCGCACGGCACGCTGCCGCCCGGCACCGACCCGGCGGCGCTGGTGGCGCAGGTGTACGAGCACGGCGGTGTGCTGCGGCAGCCGCAGCTGTGCGCGGTGCCGCTGGTGGTGGCCGACGAGCTGGCCGGCTGCCTGCTGGCGGCCGGGGAGGTGGCCGAGGAGGACCTCACCGAGGTGGCCCGGCTGATCGCCGAGTTCCTCGACCACGCCGGACTGCGCACGGCCCGCACCCGGATCGCCGCCGCCGACCTGCGCACCCTGCGGGCCCAGATATCGCCGCACTTCCTGCACAACGCGCTCGCCGTCATCGCGGCGCACATCCGCACCGACCCGGCACGGGCCCGGGGGCTGCTGACCGACTTCGCCGACTACCTCCGGTACAGCTTCTCCACCAAGGGCGACTACGCGACGGTCGCCGCCGAGCTCCAGGCCACCCAGACGTACCTCGAACTCCAGCGCGCCCGGTTCGACGACCGGCTGCACATCACCGTGCGCATGGCCCCGGAGATTCTTCCGGTCGCCATCCCCTTCCTGGTCGTGCAGCCCATCGTGGAGAATGCCGTCCGGCACGGCCTGGAGCGGAAGACGGAGAACGGGCAGATCAGCGTCTCGGGCTTCGGCGAGGGTCCGCTGTGTGTCATCGAGATCGAGGACGACGGGGTCGGCATGGAACCCGCTTTCGCCCGCGCCGTGCTCGCCGGTTCGGGCCCTCCCGCGAAGGGCGTCGGCCTGGCCAACGTGGACCAGCGGCTCCGGGCGGTCTACGGGCCGGAACACGGCCTGCTGATCGAGACGGCCCCCGGGAGCGGCACCAAGGTCGTCATCCGGGTGCCCCGGTTCATGCGAGGAGTGGTTGCCGAGTGACGCACACAGCGCAGACGCTGCACGTCCTCGTGGTCGAGGACGAGCCGTTCACCCGGGAGGAGCTCACCGAGTTCCTCACCGACATACCGGAGATCGCCGAGGTGCAGGCCGCCGAGAGCGGTGAGGCGGCCGTCAAGCTGCTGGGCAGCACCGCCTTCGACGCCGTCTTCCTGGACATCTCCATGCCGGGCCTGAACGGCATGGACGTCGCCCGGGTGATCAGCATGCTGTCGGTGCCGCCGGCGATCGTCTTCGTCACCGCGTCGGAGTCGCACGCCATCGAGGCCTTCGGCATCGGTGCCGTCGACTACCTGCTGAAGCCGATCCGCCCCGAGCGGCTGGTCGAGTCCGTCGCCCGTATCGCCCGGCAGCGCAACGCCGGCAGCGGCTCACCGGCTGCCGACGAGCTGGCCGTGGTGCAGATCGAGCACAGCCGCCGCACGGTGTTCGTGCGGCGCGACGACATCCAGTTCGCCGAGGCGCACGGCGACTACGTGCGGCTGCACACCGCCGAGGACACCCACCTGATCCGCCTCGCCCTCTCCTACCTGGAGGACGTGTGGGCGCCCGCCGGCTTCGTCCGGGTGCACCGCGGCTACCTGGTGGCCGTGGGCTGGGTGCACGACCTGCGCGTCACCAGTTCCGCCGGCCTGGTGGCCTGCACCCCGGCCGGCGACGTGCCGGTCAGCCGCCGGCACGCCCGGGGGCTCAAGGAGCAGCTCATCGAGGCGGCACGCAGCGGGCAGCTGGGCCGGGCCGCCAAGTGAGCGGCAACCGGCGGGAGAAGGTCACCAGCCCGCAGACCCGGATCGCGCTGGCCCG
>NZ_BAAHCA010000982.1:0-1715 GCF_054776295.1 Streptomyces sparsus | reverse complement strand
GGCCGTCGGCGGGGGGTCCGGGGGGCGTTCCCGGTCACCCGGAGGCCCTGTCGGACGACGTGGGGCTTGAGCGGCGCGGCCCTCCCGTCTCCCGGTCACCAGCCCGTCAGCAGCACCTCGTGGCGGCCGGCGCGGTAGGCGGCGACGGCTTCGACGGTGGGCGCCACGGAGTCCGCGGGCACGGCGTCGATCGGGAACCAGGCCACCTGGGCGTGCTTCTCCGGTTCGGCGTTGTGCGGTTCGCCCGCCCAGCGGTCGACGGCGAAGACGACGGTGACGTAGCCGCCGGGGGCCTCCACGCCGAGCGCGCCGTGCACCACGTGGGCCAGCCGCAGATCGGCCGGGTCGACGCGCAGACCCGTCTCCTCGAACAGTTCCCGCACGGCCGTTTCGGTCACCGGCTCACCCGGGTCGCACTTGCCCACCGGCAGGTCCCACCGGCCCTGCGCGAACTTCGCCCGCGGGCCGCGTTGCAGCAGCAGCACCCGGTCGCCCGCCCGGTCGTGCACGAGCAGGGCGGCGACCAGCAGGGACGTGGACCGGTCAGTGAGCGGCGGCACGGTGGACCTTTCGTCAGAAGTGCGCGGACATCAACACCCTCTCACCACCAACCGCCGGGCCGCCGGGGCTTCTTCGCGCGGCCACGGAACGGGTGCCGGGCCCCGCCGGGCACGTCGGCCGGCCGGCCGCGTCGCCGGTGGTGGTCCGGCTGCCGATGGCGACCCGGCCCTGGTGTACATGTCAGGCTGCCGTTTATGCTCCCGGCGTGGAGCTCGAGGTCAGGCATCTCCGTGCGCTGTGCGCCATTGCCGACACCGGCAGCGTGCGCAAGGCCGCCCGCCGGCTCGGTATGACGCAGCCCTCCCTCTCCACCCAGCTGCGGCGCATCGAGAACGCGCTCGGCGGCCAGCTCTTCGTCCGCGAGCGCACCGGCTGCCGGCCGACGCCGCTGGGCCGTTCGGTGCTCAGCCGCGCTCGGCCGATCCTCTCCGACATGACCGCACTCGTCACCGAGGCCCAGGTCACGGCGCTGGACTCGGGCCGCCCACGACTGCGCGTCGGAAGTACCGGCACCACCGGCAGCCGGGCCGTCGCCGGCTGGCTGCGACGGCTGCAGGACCGCTGCCCCGAGTGGGACACCGCCATCCACATCGACGTCTCCGCCAACACCCTGCTCGGCATGGTCGCCGCGGGCCAACTGGACGCCGCGTTCGTGCACGAGGTCGAGGGCAGCCCGCTGCACATCCCGCAGGGTGTGGAGAACCGCGTACTCGTCGAGCGGGAACCGCAGTTCGTCGCGCTGCCCGCCACCCATCCGGCCGCCGCCCGGCCGGAGCTGCGGCTCACCGACCTGGCCGGGGACTGCTGGATGGTGGACCCCACGGCCGACGGCGAATGGGACGGCCTGCGCCGGGTCTTCACCGCTGCCGGCGTCAACCCGCGGGTGGTGTTCGGCGACTACCTGACCGCCGGCGACCTGGTCGCCGCCGGCCAGGTCGTCATCGCCTGCCAGCCCACCGCCCGTTCGCGCCCCGGCATGGCCATCCGGCCCCTGCTGGGTGACCCGCTGACGGTGCGTCTGCTGATGGCGAGCCGCGCCGGCGCCGCCGACAGCGCCCGACTCGACGTGGCGTTCGCCGCGCTGCGGGACGCGTACGTCGAGGTGGCGCGGGACAACGCCGCCTACAGCGGCTGGCTGCGCCGCAACGCCAGCC
>NZ_BAAHCA010000981.1:0-1728 GCF_054776295.1 Streptomyces sparsus | reverse complement strand
AGGCGGCCCCGCGCCCGGACGCCCACACGGGCCCGGACACAGCCGGCGGCTGCGCCTTCACCGCCGAGGACGAGGACCTGCTGCGCATCCTCGCGCAGCACGCCGCCATCGCCCTCACCAACGCCCGGCTCCACGAGCGCGGCCGGGAGCTGACCATCGCCGGTGAACGCGCCCGGATCGCCCACGAACTGCACGACGCGGTCTCGCAGAAACTGTTCTCCCTCCGGCTGACCGTGCAGGCCGCGGCCGCCTACGTCGACCGCGACCCGGGCCGGGCGCGGACGGAACTGGCCGAGGTCACCCGGCTCGCCACCGAGGCCGCCGACGAACTGCGCGCCGCGGTGGTGGAACTGCGCCCGGCCGCCCTGGACGACGACGGCCTGGTAGCCACGCTGCGGACCCACGTCCAGGTGCTGGACAGGGCGCACAGCGCGGCCGTCACCTTCGACAGCCAGGGGGTGCGGGCGCTGCCGGCCGGCCAGGAGGAGGCGCTGCTGCGGGTCGCCCAGGAGGCCCTGCACAACGCACTGCGTCACGCCGGAGCCACCAGGGTCGCGGTCACGCTCTGCCGCCGGGAACGCGGGGTGGTACTGCGCGTCACCGACGACGGATCGGGTTTTGATCCCACCGCGGTCCGCCGGGAGGGCCGGCACCTGGGCCTGGTCTCCATGCGCGACCGGGCCGCGGGGGTCGGCGGTGTGCTCGCGGTGCGGTCCGAGCCCGGCAAGGGCACCCTGATCGAGATGGAGGTGCCGGGTGGCTGAACGGACGATCCGCGTGCTGCTGGTGGACGACCACCAGGTGGTGCGTCGTGGCCTGCGCACGTTCCTGGAGGTCCAGGACGACATCGAGGTCGTCGGTGAGGCGGCCGACGGCGACGAGGGCGTGCTCCGTGCCGAGGAGCTGCGCCCCGACGTGGTGCTGATGGACCTCAAGATGCCCGGCTCGGACGGGCTGGGGGCGCTGCGCCGACTCCGGGAGCTGGGCAACCCGGCCCGGGTCCTGGTGGTGACCAGCTTCACCGAGCAGCGGACGGCGGTACCGGCGCTGCGGGCCGGCGCGGCGGGCTACGTGTACAAGGACATCGACCCGGAGGCACTGGCCGGCGCCATTCGCGCGGTGCACGCGGGTCACATCCTGCTTCAGCCGGAGGTGGCCGGGGCACTGCTCACCGAGCAGGGCGCGCCCGGCGGCTCCGGTCGCGTGGGGGCGCTCACCGAACGCGAGCGGGAGGTGCTCTGCCTGATCGCGGACGGCCGCTCCAATCGGGAGATCGCCCGGGCCCTGGTGCTGTCGGAGAAGACCGTCAAGACGCACGTGTCGAACATCCTGATGAAACTGGACCTCTCGGACCGCACTCAGGCCGCGCTGTGGGCCGTGCGCCAGGGTCTGACCAGCTGATCCTCCGCCGCCGTGAGCCGTGCACGCCCCCGGGGCGCGCGCCCGACTCCGGCCTGAAATTCATACTGTCGTGTGGTTGTCACGCACCCTGCGTTTCCTCCCGACCGTCCGTCCGTTGTCCAAGGCGTGCTGCGGCGAACGGCCGCGGCGATGGCAAGGAGGGGTCAAGATAGTGAAGAACCTGAAGAGGGTCACGGCTGTCACGATGGCGGCCGGCGGTCTCGTGGCCGCTGCCGCCGGTGTCGCCGCGGCGACCAGTGGTGCGCACGCCGGTGGCAGCGCCACCCACTCGCCCGGCGTCGGCTCCGGCAACCTGATCCAGGTTCC
>NZ_BAAHCA010000980.1:0-1732 GCF_054776295.1 Streptomyces sparsus | reverse complement strand
CGGTGCCGGGGCCGCCCGGGGAGGGCACTCAGGGGGCGTGCAGCCGCAGGACGGCACGCTCCGCCCCCTCGGGCGGCTCCCCGAAACGGGAGACCACGATCATGGTCAGGAAGGCCAGCGGCACGGTCCAGGAGGCGGGCTGCGCCAGCAGCACCGTCACCAGCCCCGAGTGCCAGCTCGCGACGGCGGAGAGGAACGCCGCCCCCGTCGCCGAGACCACTCCCGTGCCCAGCCCCCAGGCGGCACCGGCCACGGTCAGCTTCGGCCACCAGATGCCCAGCACCAGCAGCGGGCAGAAGGTGGAGGCCGCCACCGCGAAGGCCCAGCCCACCAGCACGTTGATGTCCAGGTGCGCCGCGGGCAGCGACAGCAGCACGGCGACGAGCGCGCCCGCGGCGACCGCCGCCCGCAGCCGGGACACGCCGCTGCCGAACAGGTCGTGCGAGAGCCCGCCGGCCAGCGCGAGCAGCAGCCCGGAGGAGGTGGACAGGAACGCCGCGAAGGCGCCCGCGGCGACCAGGGCGGTCAGGACGCTGCCCAGCGCTCCCGGCACCACGTGCCCCGGCAGGACCACACTCACCGTGTCGGTGGCGTTGTTGCGCACCAGGTGCGGGGTCAGCACCCGGCCCAGCAGCCCGTACACGGCCGGGAACAGGTAGAACACGCCCAGCAGGGCGATCACCATCACGGCGACCCGGCGGGCGTTGCGCGCGCTGGTGCTGGTGTGGAAACGCATGATGACGTGCGGCAGGCCGATCGCGCCCAGCGTCGTCGCGAGCAGCACCGACCAGGTGCCCAGCAGCGGGTGACCGGCGTCGTTGATGTCCAGCAGCGGCCGGCTCCAGCTCTCCGGCACGGTCACCGGGGTGAGCGCCTCGGAGCGGGTCTCCGGCCCCACGTACACGACGAGGAACACCGCGGGCACCGCGATGAAGACCAGCTTCACCAGGTAGTGGAAGGCCTGCACGTAGGTGGCCGAACGCATGCCGCCCACCGCGATGGAACCGCTCACCACCAGGCCCGCCAGCACCACACCCACCCAGTAGGGCGTGCCGCTGACCAGTTGCAGCACCACCCCGGCGCCCTTGAACTGGGGCACCAGGTAGAGCCACATGATGACCAGGACGATCACGCCGCACAGCTTGCGGATCCCGCGCGAACCCAACCGGTACTCGGCGAAGTCCGGCACGGTGAACGCACCCGAGCGCCGCATAGGCCCGGCCACCAGCGCGGCGACCGCGACGTAGCCTGCGGTGAAGCCCACCGCGAACCACAGCGTGCCGATGCCGTTCTTCAGCAGCAGCCCGGCCAGCCCGATGACGGACGCCGCCGACACGTACTCACCCGCGATGGCCATGGCGTTCCAGCCGGGGGCCACCCGGCGGGAGGCCACCAGGAAGTCGGGCGTGGTGCGCGCCGCCCGCACGCCGTACATGCCGATCATCAGGCTCGCGGCGACGAGGAAGCCGATCGCCAGCAGTCCGGTCACGCCCGGTCGTCCGTGCGCTCGGCGGCCCGCACGTGCACCACGGCGATGAGCAGCAGCAGCGGGTACGTCGCGGTGGCCAGCACCAGCCAGGAGACGGGCACCCCGCCGGCCGTCATCCGGTCCATCGCGGGGAACAGGGCGATCATGCCGCTGGTGCCGAACAGCACCAGGGCGAGCATGGCGACCGTGCGCCCGGCGGTGCGGCGCTGGGCGGCGAAGACCCGGCGGGCCCGCTCGGGGTCG
>NZ_BAAHCA010000979.1:0-1735 GCF_054776295.1 Streptomyces sparsus | reverse complement strand
GGGCGCCGGCCCCCACCACCTCGGGCTCCGGCTCCGCCGCGTCCGCCGCGGTGGTGGCGCCGGCGCGGTCGGCCAGCCGTCCGGTCCAGCGGCGGGAGAAGAAGGCGACGGCCGTCAGCACCACCATCAGGCCGACCTTGACCATGAGCAGCCTGCCGTAGTCGGTGGAGGTCAGCGCGGACCAGGTGCCGACCTGCCGCCACGACTGGTAGACACCGGTGGCCACCAGGACCAGCACACTGCCGAACGCCAGCCGGGAGAACCGGCGCACCGCCTCGGCCGGTACCGCCGGGCCGCGGTGGAGCGTCGTCAGCAGCATGGTCAGCCCGCCGAACCAGACGGCGACGGCCAGCAGGTGCAGGACGTCGACCGGCATGGCCACCTGCGGCTGGATGCCGGTCGAGGCGTGCTCGGACATGGCCCAGGTCGCGGCTATCCCGGCGGACACCACCGTCCAGCCGATGACCAGGCCGAAGTGCAGGTCAGCCTGCTCCTTGGCGCCGCGTTCCCGGCGATAGGCGCCGAACAGCACGGCGAGGAACAGCGCCGCGGTGGCGAGCAGCAGCAGGCGGGAGACGAGCGCCGAACCGGACGTGGTCTCCAGCACCACGCGCAGCCCGCTGAGGCTGAACACGTCCGACAGCCCGCCCGCGGTGGTGTACGGGTGCCGCAGGAGCAGCAGCAGCGTGGTGGACGCGGCGAGCAGCAGCCAGCCGGCGACCGTCAGCCGCTGCACGTCGCGGATCCCCGCCGCCTGCCGCCAGTTGCCGAGCAGCACGAACCCGGCTCCGCCGACGAGCAGCACGAACCCGCTGTACGCGGCGTAGCGACCGACGGTGTAGAGGTTCTGGACGGCGGCGCTCGCGCTCTGCCGGCCGGTGACCCCGGCGGCGGTCTCGGAGGGCCGGCCGATGGAGAAGGTCCAGGCGCCGGAGATGGGGTGGCTGTCCGCCGAGACGGCCTTCCAGGCGACGGTGAAGGTGCCCTCGGGCACACCCGGCTTCAGCTTGACGCCGTAGGTGACGACGTCACCGTCGCGCTGGTCGACGAGGCTGCCGGTGTCGACGCGGTCGCCGTTGGGGTCGAGGATCCGGACCGCGCCGTCGGACATGCCGACCCGTTCCGAGAAGGTGAGCGACACCAGTTCGGGCGCCGTGCCCACCACCGAGTTCTGCGCCGGGCTGGTGCCGGTCAGCGTGGCGTGCGCGGTGGCCGGCACGGCGCCGGCGAGCACGCCCGAGAACGCACCCAGCAGGACGGCCGCGGCCAGCAGCAACCGGCACACGAGGCGCACAGCGGTGGTGGGCATCGGTCAGCTCCTCAGCTGTGGGAGTGCGGGTCGTGGTTCCGGGCCTCGACGGGCACATCCAGCGTGATGGGATCGGACTTCTCGAAACGCAGCTCCAGCCTCACCTTTTCGCCCTCGGCGGGGGTGCGGGTGAGGCCCATGAACATGAGGTGGTTGCCGCCCCGGGCCAGGGCGAGTTCGCCGCCGGCCGGAACGGTCAGCGAGTCGACCCGCTCCATGCGGTTGTCGACCGTCCGGTGCAGCTGGACGTCGTCGGAGAGGTCGCTGGTGACGCCGGTGAGCCGGTCCGGCTCGTCGCCGTTGTTGGTCAGCACGAGAAAGCCGCCGGCCATCTTGTCGGTGACGGGTTCGGGCACGTAGGCCGTCCCGGGCTCGACCTCCGGGTCCGGCCCGGACGGCTCGCCGGCCGGCGCGGACGCCGACCCG
>NZ_BAAHCA010000978.1:0-1736 GCF_054776295.1 Streptomyces sparsus | reverse complement strand
CTCGTCGGCCAGCTCCGGCACCACCAGGCGGCTGAGCGCGCCGAACGCCTCCGGCGCGTCCGGTGACTCCGCGACCGCGCTCGCCGCCCGCCCCAGCAGCCCCTCGCGCCGCTCCCGCTGCCACCGCTCCTCCACGTCGACGCAGGCACCCATCCACTCCAGTACCTCCCCTCCCTCGCGAACCGGCACCGCCCGCACGTCGCAGTGCCGGTACGTCCCGTCGGCACGCCGCATCCGGAAGCCGTAGGTGAACAGGTCCGGCACCTCCGCGACCGCCCGAAGCCACGCCGCGGCCAGACCGGCCCGGTCCTCGGGGTGGGCCGCGTCGAGCCAACCGTGCCCGCGGACGTCCTCCCACGACTGCCCGGTCTGCCGCTGCCACGCGTCGCTCCGCTCGACCACCCGGCCGGCCGGGCCGGCCACCCACACCTTCTGGGTGCCGGCCGCCACCAGCGACTCGTAGCGGCGCAGCACCCGCCGCCGCTCCTCGGCGAGCCCGCGGGCCCGCTCCACCTCGGTGACGTGCCCGGTCACCTCCAGGGCGACGCAGAGCAGCCCGTTCTCATGCGGGTCCAACGGCACCCGGGTGACGCTGAAGGAGAAGAAGCGCTGCTGGACACCGCCGTGCGCGTAGCGGACCGTCACCGGTGCCGCGGCGACCGTCTCCGGCGTGCCCCGGCGCAGCACCCGGTCGAGCAGGTCCAGGTAGTCGCGCTCGGCGAGGTCGACGAACGACTCGCGGACCGACACCCCCAGCGGCCGGTCGCCGAAGGTCCGCCGGTAGACCTCGTTGGTGTACACCAGCACCAGGTCCTCGCCACGGCACGCCGCCACCGCCACCGGCGCCGGATCGAACACCTCCAGCGGCAGGCCGCTGACGGCCGCACTCCCGGCATAACTCCCCAAAGCAGACATAGGTGTCATTATGCGAACAGGGTGCGCCGCCCTGCCCGGCAGCGGACCCGACCGGCGCAACCACCCGGCCCGCCGAGTACCGGCCCGGGCCGGCCACGCGGCCCTCCCCGCCCACCGGCCGGGACCGCGTGCCACGGTGCTGTTGCGAGCGTCCCGGCCCGCAACTACGGTCCCCTCATGGTGGCAGTGGTGCGGGAGACCGAGCGCAAGTACCAAGCCGAGGCGGGCCGGGAGGTTCCTCGGGCGGAGCTGGCCGACCTCGCCGGAGTGGCCGGCACCACGGACCAGGGCAGCACCGCCCTCGACGCCCTCTACTACGACACCCGGGACCGCAGGCTCGCCGCCGACGGCATCACCCTGCGCCGCCGCAGCGGCGGCCACGACGCCGGCTGGCACCTCAAACTGCCGCTCGAACCCGGCGTGCGCGAGGAGGTCCAGGTCCCCGACCAGGCGGAACCGCCCGCCGTCCTCACCGGCCTGGTCCGCTCCCGGGTGCGCGGCCACGCACTGGAACCCGTGATGCGACTGCGCACCCGCCGGACCGTCACCTTGCTCCACGACGCCAACGGCAGCACGCTCGCCGAGGTGGCCGTCGACGAGGTCCGGGCGAAGCACCAGGCCTCCGGCCGCACCGCGAGCTGGACCGAGACCGAGGTGGAACTCGTCAGCGGCACCCCGGACCTGCTCGACACCGTCGAGGAGCGGCTGCTCGCGGCAGGCCTCCGACCCGCCCCGCACAGCTCCAAACTGGAGCGCGCCCGCGTCGAGACCGCCGACCCCGGGCACGCCCGCCCCGGCGACGACCCGGCCGAGCAGCCCCC
>NZ_BAAHCA010000977.1:0-1741 GCF_054776295.1 Streptomyces sparsus | reverse complement strand
GCACGTTCGAGACGCGCGTCGAGATCTTCACCCCGCCCTACCGTGCGCGCGGGCCGTCACCTCCGTGCGCGCGGGCGCCGCCTCAACGCCAGCGCGGCGTACCCGAGCAGGACACCCAGCGAAGCGGTCACGACCCAGTCGCCGAACCGTACGTAGGGCGTGTCACCGGAGGCCAGCGGCACCGGATACACGCGTGCCGCCCGGTCCTCGACGCCCAGCCGCTCACCGACGGCCTCGCCGCGCGGGCCGTGCACCGCGCTCACGCCCGTCAGCGTCGCGTGCACCACGGACCGGCCGGTCTCCGCGGGCCGCAGCGCGGCGAGTGAGGCGTGCTGGGACGGTGCCCAGCCGTCCTGGAACGTCGACGTCGAGGACTGGGCCACCAGCAGGCGCACGTCCTCCCGTGCCAGGTGTCGGCTCATGTCGGGGAACGCCGTCTCGAAGCACACGAGCGGGCCGAAGCGCAGGCCACCGGTCTCCATGACCACCGGCTGCTCACCGCGCAGCCGGTCCTCCTCGGCCGCCGGCCCGACCGACGTGGCCCAGCCCAGCAGGGCCCGGGCCGGCACGTACTCGCCGAAGGGCACCAGCCGCATCTTGTCGTACCGCAGGTCTGCCGGACCCTCACCGTCGACCAGCACGGAACTCTTGTAGATGCCCGACCCGCCGACCCGCCGCGCGTCGACGTTCACCAGCAGCGGCGCCTGCACCTCACGCGACAGTACGGCCAGGCGCTCCGCGAGGTCGGTCCGAGCGTTGAGGTCGTAGCCGACGCTGCTCTCCCCCCACACCACCAGGTCGACGTCCCTGCCGGCGAGTCCCCGGGTGAGGTCCACGCCCCGGTCGAAGCGGGCCGCCGCCGACGGGGTTGGCCCCGGCTGGACGATCGCGACGCGTGCGGTGCCCGCGGGCGCCGGACGGGGCGTCCAGAGCCAGCAGCCACCCACCAGCACGGCGGCACCGAGCATCAGCGCACCGGCCGCGCGGCGGTGCTCCGGCACCGCCAGCAGTACCGTCAGGCAGACGTTCACGGCGACCAGCAGCCAGCTGACCAGCCACACTCCGCCCCACGCCATCAGCCGCAGGGCCGGCGGCACCTGCCACTGGCTGGACCCGAGCAGGGCCCAGGGGCCGCCCAGGTACTCCCAGGAGCGGACCAGTTCGATCGCGACCCAGCCCGAGGCCGGCAGCCCGGCGGCCGCGAACAACGCTCCCGCGGACGGCCGCCCGGAGAGCACCCGCACGGAGAGGAGGCGGGCGGTCAGCAGGCCCCACGGCGCCCACAGCAGGCCCATCAGCGCGGCCAGCACCGCCAGGAAGACGTGCAGGCTCGGAGCCAGCCAGTGATGGGTCGCCAGCACGAAGCCGGTGCCGCCCAGCCACCCGACCAGGACCGCCCGGCGACCACCGGCGGCGGCCCGCAGGAGCAGCAGCCACGGGACCAGCGCGACCGGAGCCAGCCACCACAGGGCCGGAGCGGGAAACGTCAGCGCGGGCAGTGCCCCGGCGGCGAGTGACACCGCGCCGAGCAGCCCGCCGCGCACCAGCCGCATCCCGTGCCTCCCGGTTCCCTCCCCGTACCGTCCCCGTCTGCTGCTCCCAGTGTGCGGGGTGGGCCGCCGGCGGCCCAGTGGGCCTCACGGGAGAGGCGGCCACCGGTGCTACCACCGAGGTCCGCTCACCACCGCCCGGGCCACGCACCACCACCCGCACCGCACCCTCGCGGCGCCACGCGCCCGCT
>NZ_BAAHCA010000976.1:0-1741 GCF_054776295.1 Streptomyces sparsus | reverse complement strand
CGGCGCCGCCCCGGGCCGTCGCGCCGTCCTCGCCGTCCCCGACCTCGTTGGTGTTCCCGCTGTCGTCCGCGCCGCCGTCCTCGTCACCCAGGGCCACCACACCGACGGCCTTCCAGCCGGGTCCTGCTTCGGGTGTGCCCACCAGCGCCAGCAGCCCGTCCGCGGCGGTGCGTTCGGGCTCCGGGTCGTCGGGCAGCGGGCCCTGCCACTGCTGGCACATGCCCTCGCCGTACGGGCCGTCGCGCAGCACGGTGTGCGGCACCAGGTCCCAGCCGAGGGCCCGGCACACCTCGAAGGCGGCGACCTCCCGCCGGGCCAGGGTGCCGTCGGGGAAGTCCCACAGGGGGCGCTCCCCCGCGGTCGGCTTGTAGACGCAGGGCAGGCTCTCGCCGTCGGCGGACACGGTGGCGTACAGCACCGCGTTGGACGCCTCCCGGATGTGCCCGACCACCGTCAGCTCACCGGTGGCCAGCAGCCGGCCGGGGCTCATTCCGCCCCGCGGCGGTATCCGTTCTGGCGCGGGCATACGTGTCCCTCCGGGTCGAGCGGCAGACTGCACAGCGGACAGGGCGGGCGACCGGCGTTGACGACCTCCAGCGCCCGCTTGGCGAACGCGCGGGCCATCGGACCGGTGAGCCGGACCCGCAGCATCGGCGGCCCGTTGTCGTCGTCCTGGAGCAGGCGCTCCTCGGCCTCGGCGAGGTCCTCCTCGGACTCCGCCTCCAGCTCGACCAGTGCCTGCGCCTCCACCACCATGCGCTCGCTCTCGCCGTCCCAGGCGAGCGCCATCGTGCCGACGCGGAACTCCTCCTCCACCGGGCTCACCAGCGGCGCGGTGTCGGTGAGTTCGAAGGGCGCGGCCGCGGGCACCGGGGCGTTGCCGCCGGTGCGCCGGACGACCTCGTCCAGCAGTTCGTCGATGCGCTCGGCAAGGGCTTCGACCTGCGCCTTCTCCAGCGCGACACTGGTCGTGCGGCTGCCGTCGATGGCCTGGAGGTAGAAGGTGCGCCTTCCGGGCAGCCCTACCGTGCCGGCGATGAATCGGTCCGGGGGGTCGTAGAGGAAGACCTGACGGGACACGACCTGCTCCAACGGTTTCGGCTACTGGGGTACTGGCACCCTACTGCCCGCTGTGATCTACGCGCTCACACGCCGCCGCCGACGACCGCGTCCGAACCGGCCGCGGACGCCGTCGGCTCCTGGCCCCGCGGCGCGAGGGAACCGAGGTCCGCGGTGTCACCGAGGCGCACCAGGAAGGGCCGCAGCGGGGTGTAGCGGATCGCGGTGACCGAGCCGGGCTCCACCGAGACCCGCTGGAACAGGTCCAGGTGCATGCCGAGCGCGTCGGCCACCAGGGACTTGACGATGTCACCGTGCGAGCACATCAGGTAGACGGCGTCGGGGCCGTGCTCGGCCTCGATCCGGGCGTTCCAGTCCCGGACCGCCTCCACCGCGCGCTGCTGCATGGCGCGCATCGACTCGCCGCCCGGGAAGACGGCGGCGCTGGGGTGCTGCTGGACGGTCGTCATCAGCGGCTCCTCCATGAGCTCGCCGAGCTTGCGGCCCGTCCAGTCGCCGTAGTCGCACTCGTTGATCCGCTCGTCGACGAAGACGGGCAGTTCCGGGTGGCGTGCCGCGAGCGGCTCCAGGGTCTGCCGGCAGCGCAGCAGCGGGCTGCGTACCGCCGCGTCCAGCGGCAGCGCGGCGAGTTGCTCGGGCAGGTCCGCGGCCTGGGCGGCAC
>NZ_BAAHCA010000975.1:0-1745 GCF_054776295.1 Streptomyces sparsus | reverse complement strand
CGTCCGCTCGCAGACGCCGCTACCGCCGCCGGGGTGACCACAGTCGTGGCCGCCGGAACCGCCGCCGGGCGCACCGTCACGGTTCGCGCAGCCGTGCCAGGAGAGGTCGAGCTCGGCGCCGAAACGGGTGCGGACGCCGTGCAGCGTGCCGGTCGGGCAGGCCGCAGGGGGAGCGGGCAGCAGCACCAGCCGGTGCGGGGTCGAGTGCACGAACATCTCCAGCAGCAGCGCGGGCAGGGTGTGGGCGGCGTCGGCGTTGTAGACGTCGCGCCCCGGGTAGTGGGCGCTCATCAGCGAGTCGTGGAAGTAGTCGCCGCGCAGCAGGTTGCCCAGGCTGGCCTCGGCGCGGGCGGCGTCACCCAGCCGGGCGGCGATGAGGGCGTGGTGCAGGTGGCCGTGCGCCGAGTCGTTCTCGGCGCCGCGCAGTTCCAGCGCCCGATGGGCGGCGGACGCCAACCCGGGTGTGTCGTAGGGGGTGATCTCGTCGAGCGGCCAGACGGCGTAGAGGTGGCTGAGGTGCCGGTGGTCGTAGCGGTCCGCCAGGCCCGGTTCGGCCCACTCGGCCAGGGCGCCGTCCTCGTTGATCCGGTAGGGCGGGAGCCGGTCGGCCAGTGCCGTCCACCGGTCGGCGTCCGGTCCCGGGTGGCGGCTCGCCGCCGTGGTGAGCGCGTGCCGGGCGGCGGTGACGTCCATCGTGGCGTTGAGGGTGCCCCAGCCGGCGTTGCCGGGCCGGTTCTCCGGTGAGTAGGAGGGGACCACGGCGAGCTGTCCGTCCGTGCCGACGGGAGTGAGGAAGTCCTCGTAGAAGAGGGCAACTTCGGCGAGCGCCGCGTCGAGCCGGGGGTCGGGGGCGCCGGTCGCCTCGGCGTGGTCGAGCAGTGGTTTCAGCAGCCAGTCGGCGCCCGCCGTCCACAGGTGCAGCGGGTAGGCCCGCTGGAAGTGGCGGGTGTGGCCGGACTCGCCGTCGGTGTGGGAGGGCGCGACGACGCCCCGGGTGCCGAAGAGGGCCCGGGCGTTGTCCCGCCAGTGGTCCCACTGGCCGAAGACGAGCGCGGCGTGCGCCTCGCCGACCTCGGGAAGTCCGGCGGCCGTCGCGGCGGCGGTCTGGAGGTTGAGGTTGGCGTTGGTGGTGAAGGCGCCCGACCAGGCGGTGTCCCAGTCGCCCGTCCACAGCCCGGTGAGGCGGGGCGGCAGCAGACCGGAGGACGACAGCAGGTGGTAGCGGCCGGCGGCGAACAGCCGCTCCAGCAGCGCGGGTCCGGCCGCCCGCCGCAGCAACTCGCTCCCCGGAACAGCCCGTTCAGGTTCGTCTCCCGAGCCCAGCGTCAAGCTGACACGGCCGAACGCCGCCCCGTGCAGAGGCAGATGGCGGGCCAGCAGGGCGTCGAAGGCGGTGGCGGGGGAGTCGTGTGCGGGGCGCAGCAGTGCTCGCAGCGCGTCTGCTTCCGCCGGCACGTCCAGCTCGCCCCGGTGCCGGTGGACGCGGGTGAGCAGCAGCACCTCGTCGGCGTTCTCGATCTCGACGCCCGTGCCCGCGACGGAGACGCTGCCGCCGCGGACGGAGACGAGCGTGACGCCGGTGTAACCCACCTCGCTGTCGGGATAGCGGGCGCGCAGGGTCAGCAGCGCGCCCTCCGCGGTGAGCACCGTGCCGTGGCCCACGGCGAGCCGGTCGGGCACACCGGGCAGCCGGTGGTCCAGCGTCAGCAGCCCGCTGACGCCACTCGCGGAGCCGGTCCGCGCAC
>NZ_BAAHCA010000974.1:0-1750 GCF_054776295.1 Streptomyces sparsus | reverse complement strand
GCCCGAGGCCGCCCCCGCGGCGCACCACCGCGAGGCCACGCCTGCCGGGTCCGTGCCACCCCGCGGACGCGCCGCAGGGCGCCGCCAGGTACCGTCGTCAGTCGTGTACCGCTTCCTGTTGACCCGGCAGTGGGTGATCCTGACACTGCTCGCGCTGGTGTTGATGCCCACGATGGTCGAGCTCGGCTTCTGGCAGCTGCACCGGCACGAGGCCCGGGTGGCGCACAACGAGCTGGTCGCCGAAAGCCTCGCGGCCGAACCGGTGCCGGCGGACGAGCTGACCGGCCCCGGCGAAGAGGTGTCCGAGCAGGACAAGTACCGCCCGGTGACGGCGACCGGCAGCTACGACCGGTCGAACGAAGTGGTGGTCCGGCGCCGCACGGCCGCCGACGGCAGACAGATCGGCTACTTCGTGCTCACCCCGCTGGTCCGCGACGACGGTTCCGCCCTGCTGGTCAACCGGGGCTGGGTGCCGGCCGGGGCCGACCAGACCTCCTACCCGGAAGTGCCCGAGGCGCCGACCGGGGAGGTCACCGTGACCGGTCGCCTGCTGCCCGACGAGACCACCGCGCGCAGCGGCATCAAGGACCTCGGCGGCCTGCCGGACGGCCAGGTGATGCTGATCAACAGCGCCCAGCAGGCGGAACGCCTGGACCGGCCGGTGCTCGCCGGGTTCGTCGAGCTGACCGGCACCCGGCCGGAGCCCGCCGAGGACCAGCTCGCCGAGCAGGTCCCGGAGCCGGACCACAGCGGCATCGGCGCCCACATGGCCTACGCGGTGCAGTGGTGGCTGTTCGTCGCGGCGGTGCCCGTGGGCTGGGTCGTGCTGGTACGCCGCGAGCTGCGTGACCGGGCGGCCGCCGAGCCCGGCGCCCCCGGACCGGCTCTCGCCGGAGCGGCGTCCGGCACGGCAGACTGATCCCATGGATCTTGGACTCGGGAACAAGGCGTACCTCGTCACCGGCGGCACCCGCGGGCTCGGTTTCGCCACCGCGCAGCAGTTGGTCGCCGACGGCGCGAAGGTGGTGGTGACCGGGCGGTCGGAGTCGTCGGTCCGGGAGGCCGCCGACCGGCTGGGCGCCGGAGCGGTCGGCGTCGCGGCGGACAACGCCGACCCGGCGGCGGCCGGCCGGCTGATCGACGCCGCCTTCACCCACTTCGGCCGCTTCGACGGTGTCCTGGTGAGCGTCGGCGGGCCACCCGCCGGAAGCGCCGAATCGCTCAGCGACGACCAGTGGCAGACCGCCTTCGAGTCGGTCTTCCTCGGCGCGGTACGGCTCGCCCGGGCGGCGGCCGAGCGGCTGGAGGCGGGAGGCGTCATCGGCTTCGTGCTCTCCGGCTCGGTCACCGAGCCCATTCCCGGTCTCACCCTGTCCAACGGGCTGCGGCCGGGCCTGGCCGGCTTCGCCAAGTCGCTCGCCAACGAACTGGGGCCGCGTGGGATCCGCGTGGTGGGGCTGCTGCCGTCGCGCATCGACACCGACCGACTGCGGGAGCTGGACGCGCTGTCCGGGGACGCGACGGCGGCCAGGGCCCGCAACAGCGAACTCATCCCACTGCGCCGGTACGGGACGCCGGAGGAGTTCGGCAGGGCCGCCGCGTTCCTGCTGTCGCCCGCCGCCTCCTACCTGACCGGCACGATGCTGCCGGTGGACGGCGGCGCGCAGCACCGCATCTGACGCGGGCCGCCGCCTCCCGTGCCGGAACAGCAGCCCGGCGGCGGTACCGCGGCTGACGCGGGTACCGCCGC
>NZ_BAAHCA010000973.1:0-1750 GCF_054776295.1 Streptomyces sparsus | reverse complement strand
GCCCGCGGCGCCCTCCGGCGGCGGGGGAGGCCGGCCGTGCGAGTGCTCCGAGTGGCCCACGTGGTGAAAAACACCGGGCGCTCCCGGTCGGCCGCCCGTATCGTGACCGCTATGCAGGTGATCCAGTCGACGAAGCTCTCCAACGTCTGTTACGAGATCCGTGGCCCGGTGCTGGAGGAGGCGATGCGGCTGGAGGCGGCAGGTCATCGCATTCTCAAGCTGAACACCGGCAATCCGGCGGCCTTCGGGTTCGAGTGCCCGCCGGAGATCCTCGAGGACATGCTCCGCAACGTCGGGGACGCGCACGGTTACGGTGACGCGAAGGGGCTGCTGTCCGCACGGCGGGCGGTGATGCAGCACTACCAGACGCAGGGCGTTCCGCTGTCCGTCGAGGACATCTACCTCGGCAACGGTGTGTCCGAGCTGATCCAGATGTCCATGCAGGCACTGCTGGACGACGGTGACGAGGTGCTCGTCCCGGCGCCGGACTACCCGCTGTGGACGGCCGCCGTCTCGCTGTCGGGCGGTACGGCGGTGCACTACCGGTGCGACGAGCAGGCCGACTGGATGCCGGACCTGGCCGACATCGAGCGCAAGGTCACCGACCGGACCAAGGCCCTGGTGATCATCAACCCGAACAACCCCACCGGCGCGGTGTACAGCGAGGAGATGCTGCTCGCGCTCACCGAGATCGCGCGGCGGCACAACCTGATCGTCTGCTCGGACGAGATCTACGACAAGATCCTCTACGACGACGCGACGCACACCCCGACCGCCGCGCTCGCCCCCGACCTGCTGACGCTCACCTTCAACGGGCTCTCCAAGGCCTACCGGGTGGCCGGCTACCGCAGCGGCTGGCTGGCGGTGTGCGGGCCGAAGGCGCACGCCGGCAGCTACATCGAGGGGCTGACGATCCTCGCGAACATGCGGCTGTGCGCCAACATGCCCGCCCAGCACGCGGTGGCCACCGCGCTCGGCGGCCACCAGTCCATCAAGGACCTGGTCCTGCCCGGCGGCCGACTGCTGGAGCAGCGCGACGCGGTCTACGAGGCGCTGACCCGGATCCCCGGCGTCAGCTGCGTGAAGCCCAAGGGCGCCCTGTACGCCTTCCCCCGGCTGGATCCGAAGGTCTACAAGGTCAAGGACGACCGGCAGATGGTGCTGGACCTGCTGCGCGCCGAGAAGATCATGATCGTGCACGGCACCGGTTTCAACTGGCCCGAGCCCGACCACTTCCGGATCGTGACGCTGCCGTCGGCGAAGGAGCTGACCGACGCGGTCGACCGGATCGGCCGCTTCCTGGACGGCTACAGCCAGCACTGATCACCGCACGTCCCGCCGGGCCGGCACCTTCCCCGGGAGGTGCTTCGGCGGCGGTTCCCGTGGATCGGGCGTACCGACTACAACTTTAGACGTTGTCCAAGTTAGGATGGCTTCCTGAGAACGTCAGGAGGTCTTCCATGTACGAGCCGATCCGGAACAAGTCGGTCCACACCATGGCCGAGCAGCCCGTGTCCGGTGACCGTTTCCCCCAGCGTTCCCGGGAGGCGGAACTCGACATCCGGCTGGCCGGACACCTGACCGCGCTGCTCACCGTGACCGACGAGCTGCGTGCGCTCACCCCGTCCGTCGCGCTGGACGCGCCCGCCCACCGGCTGGCCACCCAGGTGGCCCGGCTGCGGGACGGGCGGGCGCCGCTGCGCGCCGAGCCCAGCTTCCGCGGCGCCGGGCCCGGGCACAGCGAGGCGCT
>NZ_BAAHCA010000972.1:0-1752 GCF_054776295.1 Streptomyces sparsus | reverse complement strand
CCGCGCACGACCGGCGTGCCACGGCGGAAGCGGCCCCGTCTGCCTCGGCCTGCGCCAGGCCACCGCCCCGCTCCTGCGCTCCGTGATCCGCACCGACCCCGCACGATCCCCGTCGCGGCGCCCGCGGCGCCTCGTCACCAGGCTTTGGGAAGGACACCACCACCATGCGCCACAAGGCCGTCAAGAGCGCCCTCCTCGGAGTGGCCACGCTCGCGGGCGTACTGATCCCCACCACGTCGGCCAACGCGGCTACCTGCTACGCGGGTTCGTGCGACGGGGTGAACCCGATCGGCACCTCCTGCGCCAAGGACGCCATCACGGCCGCGTCGAGGTCCTACCAGGGCAAGACGATCCAGTTGCGTTACAGCCCGTCCTGCCGGGCAGCCTGGGGGCGCCTGTTCGGTGCCGCGCACACGGACTGGGTCTCGGTGCAGAACAGCAAGGGGATACGCCAGGAGACGGTCCACCGGGGCAACGGGGGCGACCTGATCACCAAGATGGTCAACGACCGCAATCTCGTGGCACGCGCCTGCGCCGGAAACAGCAGCTACGGATACGGGTGCACCAAGTCGTTCTGAGGGGGCGTTCGACAGGAGAGGTCCACCCGTCACGCCCCGGTGGGTCCTCCCCGGCGGGGCTCCGGCGGCCCGCCCTGACCGTTGCCGCCACCCCCGGCGTCTCCGGCGTCTCCGGCGTCTCCGGCGTCTCCGGCGTCCCGGTGCCAGGTCAGCTGGACCTGGAGGTGGCCCTGGGCGCCGGTGCGGGCCGGCACCGCGCCCACCTCCGCGTCGAGCTGGATGCCGAACTCGATGGTGACCTCGTCCGGACGCTGCGGCAGCTCCGCCATCCGGCGCAGCGTCGAGGCCGCCGCCTGCCGTACTCCCTCGAGCGCCGACTCGAACGACGCAGCCGCGCGGGCCACCACGTCCGAGGTGTTCGCGGCTTCGACGACGCCGCCGGAGACCCGGTCGAGTTCGGCGACCACCGACCCGCCGCCCTCCAAGTCGAATCGGAGCAATTCTCCCATTGCGGCCACCTCGTGCGGTATGTCGCGAACGACCGTCGCGTACGGAAAGGGTGAGTCGGAGGAAGACAGTAGCGGGCCGGGCGGTCTTTCGCTGGAGCTTTGCGCGGGTCAGTATGAGGGAGCACGAGTGGGTACGACATCGATATGACGCAAAACGGTTCGACTTACCGATAGGGGAATCGCGACGTGAGGACTTCTGCGACCGAATGTGAGACCGACCTCGTCGATCTCAGCCTCTGCGGGCTCCAGGAGGCGATGGCCGTCCGTCACCCGTTGGTCGTGACCTCCCTGGATGCGCTGATGGAGAGCCTGCTGGAACGTTCGGCGGCTCAGGACAACAGCGGATCCGGCAGCCCGCATTTCGCCACCGGCTGCTCCGGAACTCCCGTTTAGGGGACGCGCTCGGATGTCCGAGCCGTCGAATACCGGCCAAGTTCTCGAAAAACACGTCACCCCGCTGTCCGATCTTGACGCCCTCGGCGCGGGACGTTTGCACGCCGGCACCGCGGCCCGAATTCTGGCTGCCGAGCGCAGCCGGCGCGTGCTGATGCTGCGCGCGGTCGTGGAGGCGGCCCGGAAGTGCGGCGCCCGGGCCGGCGGGCCGCTGGCACCGCTGTCCACCGCGATCGCCCTGCTCGGGCGGGCCGAACGGACCCACCCCGGTGTGGTCACCGAACTGCTGGTCCACCCCGGCACCGGCGTGTGGGCGGTGCGCGTCCTGGAGC
>NZ_BAAHCA010000971.1:0-1754 GCF_054776295.1 Streptomyces sparsus | reverse complement strand
CCCGGCCGCTGGGCCGCCGACCGCGCGCTGCCCGGCCTGCGTGACCACCGCCTCAGCCACGGCCTCGCCGCCCTGGCAGTCGGCGCGGTGGTCGCCGGCATCACCCTGCTGATCAGGAACTGAGGAACGGACCGATGGACCCGACGGCCGCCCGCATGCCCGTGCTCTACCTCAGCCACGGCGCCCCGCCGCTCGCCGACGACCGGCTGTGGACCGGTCAGCTCGCCGCGTGGGCGGCGGAGCTGCCCCGCCCGCGGGCCGTGCTGATGATCTCCGCGCACTGGGAGTCGGCGCCCGTCACCGTCAGCGCCACCACCCCGGTGCCGCTGCTGTACGACTTCCACGGTTTCCCCGAGAAGTACTACCGCGTCACCTACCCGGCGCCGGGTGCGCCCTGGCTGGCCGACCGGGTCCGGGGCCTGCTGGGCGGTCCCGGCACGCCCGTGCACAGCGACCCGGGACGCGGTCTCGACCACGGCGCCTACGTACCCCTGGCCGAGATGTACCCGGACGCCGACGTGCCCGTGCTGCAACTGTCCATGCCCACCCTGGCCCCCGAGGAACTGCTGCGGCTGGGCCGCCGGCTGGCCCCGCTGCGGGACGAGGGCGTGCTGGTGATCGGCAGCGGCTTCTTCACCCACAACCTGCGCGGTCTGCGCTGGGGCACCGGGGTGGACGAGGCGCCCCAGTGGTCGAAGGAGTTCGACCACTGGGGCCGGGAAGCCCTGGACAACGGCGACGTCGACGCCCTGCTCGACTTCGAGCACCGCGCCCCGGCGGGCCGTCTCGCCCACCCCCGCACCGAGCACTTCGCCCCGCTGTTCGTGACGCTAGGCGCCGGCGAGGCCGACCTCGCCGACCAGCGCACCGTCATCGACGGCTACTGGGCCGGCCTCGCCAAACGGTCCCTGCAGCTCGGCTGAGGCGTCGGGGACGGGCCGTGATGGTGCTGCCGGTGCGGCTGCCGCTCGGCGGAGGCGGTCACCACCGCCTGCGCTTCAGAGTCCGGGCGGACGCTGACCGGGGCAGCGTGAGGTGAGCGCTCACCTCTCGCCACCGCCCGCGAGCCGCCCCTCCGCCCGTCGCCATCACCCGGTTGACGCCGGGCCGGTGTCCGGGGCGTCGAGGTGGTGGAAGGCGGGCGGCGGGTGCATCAGGAAGTCGTGGTGGGAGATGTTCCAGGCGTAGGCGCCGGCCATGGCGAACGCCACCCGGTCGCCGGCCCGGAGTGCGCCGACCGGGACGGCGGTGGCGAGCACGTCCTTCGGGGTGCACAACTGCCCCACGAGGGTGACCGGTTCGCCGGACACCGCGGGTCGGGGCCAGGGGTGCGGCCAGTCGTCGCGCGGCAGCACGACGCACGGTTGGCTGTGCCCCTTCGCCGCCGGGGTGCGCAGGTGGTGCGTGCCGCCGCGCAGCACCGCGAACGCCTCGCCGTGGCTGTGTTTGAGGTCCAGCACCTCGGTGACGTACCAGCCGCAGTACGCGGTGAGCGCCCGGCCCGGCTCGACCCGCAGGGTGAAGCGCGGGTGGGCGCGGGCCAGTTCGGCCAGCCCCGCCCCGTACCGGGCCCAGTCGAAGCGGGCGGCGGGGTCGGTGTAGTCGACGGCCATACCGCCGCCCACGTTGATCTCGGTGAGGTCCAGCCGGTGCCGGTCGGCGAGGTGACTCGCCCAGTCGGTGACGCGCGCCGCGGTGGCCAGCAGCGGGTCGGCGTCGAGGCCGCTCGCCAGGTGGGCGTGCACGCCGCGCAG
>NZ_BAAHCA010000970.1:0-1755 GCF_054776295.1 Streptomyces sparsus | reverse complement strand
GGGACGCCGGGCTGCTGTTGCGCCGGCTGGTGGCGTCCGCCGCGCGGGACACGGCGACGGCCACCGAGACGGCGCAGGCCATCCAGCAGACCGTCACCACCGGGCGGCAGATCGCCGTGACCAGCATCCGCGGCGGCTCCGGCAAGTCGACCGTCGCCGCCCTGCTGTCCCTGACGTACGCGCACTACCGCACCGACCCGGTGCTGACCGTCGAGGCCGACCCGGCGCTGGGCACCCTGCCCCGGCGGCTCGGCGCCACCGAGGTCCGCTGGTCCTGCGCGGACCTGGCCCGCATCGTCGACCCGTCCATGAAGATCACCGAGCTCACCGGCTACCTGCTCCCGTACGCGGGCGGCGGCTGGCTGCTGCCCGGCAGTCAGGGCTCGGTCGGCGCCCAGCTGGACGTCGACACCTACCGCATCGTGATGACGTCGCTGCGCCGCTGCTTCGGCACCACCGTCGTGGACTGCGAGACGCTGCCCGCCGAGGTCGCCAGGACGGCGCTGACCACGACCCAGGCCCGCGTCCTCGTCTGCCCGGCGACCGTCGAGGGCGTCGCCGCCACCCGGACGGTGCTCGACTGGCTGGGCGGGCTGCACCGCAGCATGCTGCCGACGACGGTGGTCGCCCTGACACGTACCGCGCCCGACACCGGCCTCGACCTGAAGGCGGCCACCGACTGCCTGGAGGCCGGTGGCGCCCGCGTCCAGGTGCTGCCCTACGACCGGCACCTCGCCGCCGGTGGCGAGATACGCACCGACCTGCTCGGCCAGGCCACCCGGGAGGCGTCGGCGGCGCTCGCCGCGGCCGCCATGGACCGTGCGGTGTCCCGCACCCGGCGGCGATGAGCGCCCGATGAGCACCCGCGTCGTCCACCGGCCCGCCCGCACCACCCGTCCGCTGCCCGTCCCGGCGGAGCGGTTCGTCGAGCCGCCGCCCAACCTGCCCGACGGCAAGGGCGGTTCGGCCGCCACGTCGCTGCTGCCGATGGCCGGGGTGATGGGCTCTGTGGTGATGATGACCGTCATCCGCAGCAGCCAGTTCGCCGCCATCGGCGCGGTCGTGCTCGTCGTCGCCGTGATCGGCGGTGTGCTGCTGCTGTTCTCGCAGCGCGGCCGGGCCCAGCGCACCCGCCGCATCCAGCGGGAACGCTACCTGGAGTACCTGGAGGAGCTCCGCGAGGAGCTGAGCGCCGAGGACCGCGACCGCCGGGCCGCCGCCCGCATCCTCGCGCCGCCGCCCGAGGCCCTCCACGACCTGGTCGCCGACCCGGCCCGGTTGTGGGAACGCCGCCGCCTGGACCGGGACTTCCTCGACGTGCGCATCGGCACCGGGCAGACCCCGGTGCGGACCCTCAGTATGGAACTCCAGAGCGGCAACGTGCTCACCCCGCCCGACCGGTTCATGCTCAACGAGGCCGCCGGCCTCCAGGAGCGCTTCGCCACCGCGCCCGACATGCCGCTGACCGTGCCCCTGGACCGGGCCGGCAACGTCACCGTGATCGGCTCCCGGGAGCACGTGCTGCGCGCGGTCCGGACCCTGGCGGTGAACGCCGCCGTCTGCCACGCGCCGGACGACCTGGCGTTCGCGCTGTCCGCCCCCGAGGAGCGGATGGCCGACTGGGAGTGGGCCAAGTGGCTGCCGCACATCCTCGACCCGCAGGAGTGGGACGGCCCGGTCAACGCCCGCCGTATCGCACCCGGTCCGGGCGCGCTGGCCGCCGCACTCGCCGGTGAGCTGCGGGCCCGGGCCGCC
>NZ_BAAHCA010000969.1:0-1755 GCF_054776295.1 Streptomyces sparsus | reverse complement strand
CGGACCGGTCCGGGCCGGGTGGCCGGCCGGGGTCCGGCGCCGCCGGATCGGGTCCCGGACCGGCGACTCCTTCGTTCCACGACTCAGGGGAGCAACTGCCGTGAACCGCAGCCGACTGGCCCGCCTGCTCACCGACGGCGCCGACACCACCTGCCGAGCCCTCACCGCGCTGCGCCACGGCGGCGACTACGTGGTCTGGGACGGCACGTCGCCCGCCACCGCACTCGCCGGCCTCTACGAACGCCGCCACCGGCACGCGCTGCGCAAGGGCATCGAGACCCTGGGCCTGGAACGAGCCGTGCGGCTGCTGGAGCTGCACGGCCCGTTCCAGGCCAGGCTGGGGCGCATCGACTCCCCCGACCGCGCCTGGTCGTTCATGGTGTTCCTCGCCGAGGACAGCCGCTCCCTGATCGCCTGCACCGCGCTGCGCCGCCGCGCGGACTGATCCCCCGCCGGCTGCCCCCGCTCCCGACTCCCCGACTCCCCGACTCCCCGACTCCCCGACTCCCCGGCAAGCCTGCCGAGGCCGGGCCCGGGGGCGCGTGCGGGGCCGTCAGGGGGTGCACGCGCCCATCCCGCACGCCGTTGCCTGGGGCGGAGCGGCTACGTACTCTGAAGAAGGCGCTGTCCCGCGCCACACTTCCGATTCCGGTGCTCACGCCACCGGCGCTGTGGAGGCAAAGGGAACCACGAGTTCTCGGGGTGCCGGTTGCATGCCTGATCCGGCGGGGTCGACAGAAGCGTGAGTCCTGTGGCCGCGCCGTCGACAGGGAGCATGCAATGACGAGGCAGAAGACGTTCAAGACACGCATCCGCAGCCGCATGGAGAAGACGGGCGAGAGCTACACCACGGCCCGCCGCCAGCTCCTGGGCAAGCCGGGTACGTCCGGGGCCGCCCCGGGCCCCGATCCCGCCGAGCTTCAGGCGTCGAGCCCGGGAACCCCCGCCCCGGAGACACAGCGCCCGCAGACTCACCCCCCGGAGTCACGGCGCCCGCAGACGCGGCACCCGGAGCCCTCCGGCCTGGAGAACGCAGCCGTCCAGGCACTGCGGCTGCCCGACGAAACCGTCCGGAAGCGCACCGGCCGAGGCACGGACGAGTGGTTCACGCTGCTCGATGCCTGGGGCGCCGGGGCGCTCGCCCACACCGAGATCGCCCGTCGGCTCGTCGAGGTGCACCAGGTGGACGGCTGGTGGGCGCAGAGCATCACCGTGGCCTACGAGCAGGCCCGTGGCCTGCGGGCTCCCGGCCAACGAACGGACGGCACGTTCTCCGTCAGCGCCACGAAGACCGTCGCCGTCCCGGCCGAGCGGCTCCACCAGGCGTTCGCCGACGAGCACCTGCGCGCACAGTGGCTGCCCGACGCATCAATCAGGGTGCGTACCGCGACTCCTCCCCGGAGCTTCCGCGCGGACTGGGAGGAGGACGGCACCCGGATCGTGGTCGGCCTCGTGACCAAGGGGGACGGCAGAGCCCAGGTGGCCGTGCAGCACATCAGGATCCCGAACGCCGAAGCCGCCGGCCGCATAAAAACGTACTGGCGAGAGCGGTTGGCGGTGCTCAAGCAGCTGCTGGAGCAGTGAGCGCAGCCGAGCCGCCGGACGGCGCACACCACTCCAGCACCGCGGTGAGCGCTGGAGTGAGCGCCGGCCCGACGGACCGCTGACGGGCCCGCCCGGGAGCGCCGCCGGACCCGGGCTCAGTGGCCGGCGGTGAGTTGTCCGGCGAGCTTGTCGTGCATTTCGGCGCTGGGT
>NZ_BAAHCA010000968.1:0-1765 GCF_054776295.1 Streptomyces sparsus | reverse complement strand
GGCGGCGGCCGTGCGCACGGCGTGTTCCACCACTGCCACCAGGGCGTCGCGGGCCGACTCGCGTCGGCGGGCGTCGCACAGCACGACCGGGACGCGCGATTCCAGACCGAGGGCGGCGCGGACCGACTCGGCCGGGTGGTGGGCGGCTCCGTCGAAGCAGTTCACGGCGACCGCGAACGGGATGCCGCGGCGCTCGAAGTAGTCGATGGCCGCGAAGCAGTCCTCCAGCCGGCGGGTGTCCACCAGGACGACCGCGCCCAGCGCCCCCTGGGCCAACTCGTCCCACAGGAACCAGAAGCGGTCCTGGCCCGGGGTGCCGAACAGGTAGAGCACCAGGGCGTCGCTCAGGGTCAGCCGGCCGAAGTCCATGGCCACGGTGGTGGTGTGCTTGTTCTCCACGCCGTCGGTGTTGTCGAAGGCCCGGCCCGCCTCGGTCAGCGCCTCCTCGGTGCGGAGCGGCTTGATCTCGCTGACCGCCCCGACGAAGGTCGTCTTGCCCACGCCGAAGCCACCCGCCACCAGGATCTTCAGTGCGGTCGGCGGGGCTGCGGTGCCACCGCGCCGCTCAGAGTGCCCGGAGCCCATTGATCACCTCGCGGAGTATGTCCTCGTCGGGCAGTTCGGCCGGTGGGACGGGCCGGCTCACCTTGACCAGCTCCGCGTTGATCAGGTCGCCGAGCAGCACCCGGATCACGCCCACGGGCAGGTCCAGGTCGGCGGCGAGTTCGGCCACCGACTGCGACGTGCGCCGGCAGCGCAGCACGATGTCGATGTGCTCGGGTGCCAGTGTGCGGTCGACGTGCAGGGTGTCGGTCTGGTCGCCCGCCCGAGTCGTGGGCTTGCCGTCGGGTCCGGCCTCGGGCCGGCCGAGGTGGAAGGCCGGTGCCGACACCAGTGCGATCAGGTCGAGGCGGGCGTCCGCGGCGCTGCGGGTGCGGCCTCTGGTCATGGCGTAGGGACGCACGACCGGACCGGCGGCGTCGTCGAACCATCGCTCCCTCATGCGCTGTCCCCCACCTTCGCGGTCAGCCGCCGTCGGGCCGGTCGTCGCGCGGTGCGGTGCCCAGGTGCGCACCGACCCGCTTGACCAGCAGGGTCATCTCGTAGGCGATCAGGCCGACGTCGGAGTCCGCTTCGGCGAGCACGGCCAGGCAGCTGCCGTCGCCCGCGGCGGTGACGAACAGGAACGCGTCGTCGAGTTCGACGACGGTCTGCCGGACGCCGCCCGCGCCGAAGTGGCGGCCCACGCCCCTGGCCAGGCTGTGGAACCCGGAGGCGACGGCCGCCAGGTGCTCACCGTCCTCCCGCGGCAGGTCCTTGGACGTGCCCCTCGGCAGTCCGTCGCCGGACAGGACCAGCGCCTTGCGTATGCTGCCGACGCGCGTCACCAACTCGTCGAGCAGCCAGTTCAGTTCTCCGGCCCCGGTCGAGTGGGTGTCGCGTGCGGCTCTTGGTGCGGTCATGGACCGTCCCCCTCCGGTGTGGTTCTGTCGTTGTGCTCCCGGCCGCGCTGCCAGCCCCGCTGGAGCGCCGACATCCTGCTGCGGACCGCGTCCGCGTCCCGGTCGGCCTCGGACGTGTGGTGGTCCGCCGAGGCCTTCTCGCCGAGGCCCACAGGAACCTCGGGGTCTGCGGCGTCAGAGGCATCAGACGCCTGGTCCGGGACGCGCTGCTGTCTCAGTTGCGGTGCCAGGCTGGCCTGCCGTACCCGGCGGGGCAGGCCGCCGGGGGACGGCGCCGGGCGGGACTCCCGGGGCGCCTCGCC
>NZ_BAAHCA010000967.1:0-1768 GCF_054776295.1 Streptomyces sparsus | reverse complement strand
CTGCCCGCCCGCCAGCACCGCGCCCGTACCGCCGGCGTCGCCCTGGTCGGCGGCGGTCCCGGCGATCCCGACCTGATAACGGTGCGCGGCCGGCGGCTGCTGGCCGAGGCGGACGTGGTGATCGCCGACCGGCTGGGCCCCCGCGACCTGCTGGACGAGCTGCCGCCGCACGTCGAGGTCATCGACGCGGCGAAGATCCCCTACGGCCGTGCGATGGCCCAGGAGGCCATCAACAACGCCCTCATGGAGCACGCCAAGGCCGGCAAGCACGTGGTCCGGCTCAAGGGCGGCGACCCGTTCGTCTTCGGCCGCGGCATGGAGGAGGTCGAGGCACTCACCGAGGCCGGTATCCCGGTGACGGTGGTGCCGGGCATCTCCAGTTCCATCAGCGTGCCCGGCGCGGCCGGCATCCCCGTCACCCACCGGGGCGTCGCACACGAGTTCACCGTGGTCAGCGGCCACGCCGCGCCGGACGACCCGGCCTCGCTGGTCGACTGGCCCGCACTGGCCAGGCTGCGCGGCACCCTCGTCATGCTGATGGCCGTGGAACGCGTCGGCGCCATCGCCGCCACGCTCGTCTCCCACGGCCGCGACCCGGGAACACCCGTCGCCGTCGTCCAGGAGGGCACCACCACCGCCCAGCGCCGGGTGGACGCCACCCTGGCGACCGTCGCCGACGTGGTGGCGGCCGAGGGGATCCGCCCGCCCGCCGTCATCGTGGTCGGCGACGTCGTGCACGTCGGCCCCGCCGGGCGCCCGTGACCCCCGTTCCGTACCCGTGAGCCCCGAACCGGGCAGCCCAGGCCCTCCGGGGCGCTCCCGGCCGCGGGCGCCCGACCGGGAGAGCCGCCGTGCGGTGGCGGCCCCGACCAGGACGAAGGCAGTGGCAGGCTGTGGCTGAACCCCTCACCGTCGAGGACCCCGACGACCCCCGGCTGGTCGACTACACCGGCCTGACCGACGTGCAACTGCGCCGCCGGCGGGAGCCCGCCGAAGGACTGTTCATCGCCGAGGGCGAGAAGGTCATCCGCCGCGCCCGCGCGGCCGGTTACCGGATGCGTTCCATGCTGCTGTCCGCCAAGTGGACGGACGTCATGCGGGACGTCATCAGCGAGGAGACCGCGCCCGTCTACGTGGTCAGCCCCGAGGTGGCCGAACAGGTCACCGGGTACCACGTGCACCGCGGCGCCTTGGCGTCCATGGCGCGTACCGCGCTGCCCGGGGTGGCCGAGCTGCTCCGCACCTCGGGGGAGGCGGGCCGGCCGGCCCGGCGGGTGGCGGTCTTCGAGGACCTCGTCGACCACGCCAACCTGGGTGCCGCCTTCCGCAACGCCGCCGCCCTGGGGATCGACGCGGTCCTGCTCACGCCGCGCTGCGCCGACCCGCTGTACCGGCGTGCGGTGAAGGTGTCGATGGGGGCGGTGCTGCACCTTCCGTGGACCCGGCTGCGGTCGTGGCCGGAGGACATGGAACTCCTGCGGGCCGCCGGCTTCACCAGCGCAGCGCTGTGCCTCGACGAGCGGTCGATCACCCTGGACGAACTGGCCGCTCGGCGCGACGACAGGCTGGCGCTGCTGTTCGGCACCGAGGGCGACGGCCTCACCCCGGGGGCGCTCGACCGTGCCGACGTGCGGGTCTGCATTCCGATGGACGCCGGCGTCGACTCCCTGAACGTCGCCGCCACCTCGGCCCTCGCCTTCTACGTCACCAGGCCCTGACCCCGCCGCCGCCCCGGCGCGGGGGCGGCGGACGACGCAGAGGGCAGCGG
>NZ_BAAHCA010000966.1:0-1769 GCF_054776295.1 Streptomyces sparsus | reverse complement strand
CGCGCCGCCGCCGTGGCCGCCCCCTCGCCGTCCGCGTCCCCGGCTCCCGTCGGCACCCCGGCGAGCACGTCGGCCGTCCGCCCCACCCGGGCGAAGCCCAGCGCGTGCAGGTTCACGGCCGTTGCCCGGGTGATCTCCTCGGCGCTGAGCCGCTCCCCGTCCGGACCGGTCTCCGCGAAGGTGTACGTCGCGTCGAGCGGCACGACCACGTCGAAGCCGAGGTTGCCGCCCATCCGCGCGGTCGTCTCCACACATCCGTTGGTCTGGATGCCCACCGTCACCACCTGCCGGATGCCGGCCTCCTCCAGCCAGGCCCGCAGGTCCGGTGTCCCGATGAACGCCGAGTTCACCGTCTTGTCCACCACGAGCTCGGGTCCGGCGCCCTGCCCGAGCCGCCGCTGGACGAAGTCCTGGAAGTCGTTGCCCGGCTGGCCCGCCCGGAGGAACGAGTCCCGGTGCAGGGAGGTGTGCCGCGCGAACACCACCGGCCGGCCGGTGGTCTGCCACGCGTCGAGCAGTGCGGCGATGTTCTGCTCCGCGCCCGGGTTGCTGCGTGCCCGGGAGTCGTTGACCGGGTCGTCGAACCCCTTCTGTACATCGATGAGGATCAGTGCCGCGTTCTCGTGGATCTCGTGTGTCTGCATACCGACGATCCTGCCGAGCGTGAGACACCCGAACCAGTGGCAGGAGTGACTGCCATCGATGGCTTTCTGCCAGCTCCTGGGGCATGCTGGTGCCATGTTCCGTGTGGCCCTGCTGGCCTTCCCTGGTGTCCGTGCCTTCGACGTCGCCGTGATCACCGAGGTGTGGGGCGTCGACCGCACCGACCGGGACGCTCCGGCCTTCGAGCTGAGACGTTGCGCCGCCGACGACACCCCGGTGCCGATCAGCGGCGGCCTGACGCTCGCCCCGGACCGGCCCCTCGACTGGGCGACGCGGGCCGACCTGGTGATCGTGCCCGGACTCGACGACCACCGCCGCCCCGCCGAACCCGTGCTCGACGCACTGCGCCGGGCTCACCGGGGAGGCGTGCCGGTGGCCGCCCTGTGCGGCGGCGCCTTCACCCTGGCGCAGTCCGGGGTGCTGGACGGACGGCGGGCCGTCACCCACTGGGCGCTCACCGACCGCCTGGCCGCGGAACACCCCGAGGTGCGGGTGGAGCCGGAAGCCCTCTTCATGGAGGACGGCAACGTCTGGACCTCCGCCGGGACCGCCGCCGGTATCGACCTGTGCCTGCACCTGGTCCGCCGGTTCCACGGCGCCGAGGCGGCGGCCACCGTGGCGCGCTCGATGGTCACCGCCCCCTTCCGCACCGGCGACCAGGCGCAGTTCATCGAACGGCCCACGCCGGTGGACGACCGTGACGCCGGCACCCTCGCCCAGGTGCGGGAACGCGCCCTGCGGTGCCTCAACGAACCGCTCACCGTCGCGGACCTGGCCGACTGGGCCGGCATGTCCCCCCGCTCCTTCGCCCGGCACTTCACCGCCACCACCGGAACCACCCCGCACCGCTGGCTCCAGGACCAGCGCCTCGCCCTCGCCCAGAAGCTGCTGGAGCGGACCGACCTCACGGTCGCGGAGGTGGCCGGCCGCGCCGGCTACGGCAGCGAGGTGACGATGCGCCAGCAGTTCGCCCTGCGGCTGCACACGTCCCCGCGCGCCTACCGGGCGGCCTTCGCCAGCGCAGTTTGATGCTCACCGGGCCGTCGTGTAGTGTTCTTCGGGTTGCCGCGGGGCTGTCTGGTCCTGGTGGCGGCGCTTCTGCCACT
>NZ_BAAHCA010000965.1:0-1772 GCF_054776295.1 Streptomyces sparsus | reverse complement strand
CCGCGGGGCCCTGTCCGCCCGCCCTGGCTGCCGCCGGCGCCGGCCCGTGCCGAGGGCTTCAGCGGCCGGTGCGGTCGGTGACCAGTGGCCCCGTGACGGCAAGGTCAGTGGCCGGTGCGGTCAGTGGCCGGTGGGGCGGGTGAGTCGGGCGTGCAGGGAGCGGGCGGAGGCGTCGGTGAGGCTGGCGATGTGGTCGACGACGGCCCGGACCCTCGCGGCGTCGTCGTCCGCCTGCGCGTAGAGGGCGCGGAACTGCGGGTCGAGGCCCTCCGGCGCGCGCAGGATCAGGGCCTGGGCCAGCTCCGACAGCACGATGCGCTGGTCGGCGCGCAGGCGTTCCTGGTCGTCCCGCTGGATCACGTAGCGGTGCGCGACGGCCTTGAGCACCGCGCACTCCAGCCGGGCGGCCCGGGGCACGACCAGGTTCGCCTGGTAGCGGGTGAGCGGCCCGGTCCCGTACGCCGCGCGGGTGGCCGCCTCGGCCGCGAGGCAGAACCTGCCGATGAGCTGGCTGGAGGCGTCCTTGAGCCGGGCCTGGGCGGTGGCCGTGCCGTCGTACCCGTGCGGCCACCACTCCTCGTCGAGCAGCCGGTCGAGTGCCTCGCCCAGTTCCGCCTGCTCGGTCCCCTCCGGCGCGTAGCGGTCGGCGGCGAGAGCGAAGATCTCGGTGCGCTCGGTGTCGGCGAGCAGCACGTTCGGGTCGAGGTGCCCGGCGTGCAGACCGTCCTCGACGTCGTGCACCGAGTAGGCGACGTCGTCCGACCAGTCCATGACCTGCGCCTCGAAGCACTGCTGTTCGGCGGGCGCGCCGCGGCGGTACCACTCGAACACCGGCAGGTCGTCGGCGTACACGCCGAACTTCTGCGACTTCGGGTCGGTGGGGTGCTCACCCTGCGGCCAGGGGTACTTGGTGGCGGCGTCCAGGGCGGCCCTGGTCAGGTTGAGCCCCACCGGCCGGCCGTCCGCGGTGAAGCGTTTCGGCTCGAGGCGGGCGAGCAGCCGCAGCGACTGCGCGTTGCCCTCGAAGCCGCCGCAGGGTTCGGCGATCTCCGAGAGCACCTGCTCCCCGTTGTGGCCGAAGGGCGGATGGCCGAGGTCGTGGGCGAGGCAGGCGACCTCCACCAGGTCCGGGTCGCAGCCCAGCGCCGCTCCCAGCTCCCGGCCCACCTGTGCGCACTCCAGGGAGTGGGTCAGGCGGGTGCGCGGCGTCGCGTCCCAGGCCGGGGCGCTCGATCCGGGGGTGACCACCTGCGTCTTTCCCGCGAGGCGCCGCAGCGCGGCGGAGTGCAGCACCCGCGCCCGGTCACGCTGGAAGGCGGTGCGGCCCGGCCGCTTGTCCGGCTCGGGCTCCCATCGTTCGATGTCGGTGCTGTCGTATGTGCCGTGCATGCCTCGACCGTATCCGGCGCCACGGGCCCGGTGCCGCGTCGACCACCGCAGCCGCGGGCGCTCACCGTCCGCCGGGCGCCCGTCGGAGCGGGGGTTACCACGGCCGTAACCCGGTGGGGCGGGCGAGGAAACACCCGCGACGCACGATGGCCCCATGAACGTGACAGCGACACCAGCCGCGGTGGACCCGGTGGACACCCACTGCCCGTACTGCTCGTTGCAGTGCGGCATGGCGCTGCGGCCCGTGGCCGGCCCCTCCGGGGTGGAGGTGGCCGAGCGGCCGGCGTTCCCGGTGAACCGGGGGGCGCTGTGCGGCAAGGGACGCACCGCTCCGGAGGTGCTGCGCTCCGGCGCCCGGCTCACCGGCCCGCTGGTCCGCCGGC
>NZ_BAAHCA010000964.1:0-1773 GCF_054776295.1 Streptomyces sparsus | reverse complement strand
CGCGCTGCGGTCCGCCGCACAACCGCTCGTCGCGGAACTGCGGCACCTCCAGGAGGTGTTCGACGCCGTCGAACCCGGTGACCGGGCCGCCCTGATGAGCCCGCACAGCTTCGCGCTGGCCGACCGCTACGCGCTCCTGGTCACCGCCGCGGCCTGCCTGGGCGTGCACCGCGCCCAGCAGTCGGATCCGGACCGGACCGAAGCAGCCGACGCCTTCCTGGCCGATCCGGCCTGGGCGGTCGCGGCACTGCACCGGCTGGCCCGCCGGCTCGGTCTGCCGCTTCCCGGCCGTCCCGCCGCCGCGGCGGAACGGCTGGTGCTCGACGAGGCGCTGGACCGCCTGCACACCCGACGCGGCTTTGACCTGTACGCCACTCCGCTGGCCTGACGCAGAAGACGAGGAGCACGACATGGCACCCAACCCGCTCAGCGAACCGGGCGACGAGGTCTACGCCGAGTGGCTGGTCGAGCGGCTCGGCACCTACCTCAACCGGTCGGTCCCGCCGGACCAGCCGTTCCCCGAACTCGGCCTGGACTCCGTCGCCGCACTCAGCCTGTACGGCGACATCGAGGAGGAGTTCGGGTCGCTCATCGAGCCCACCGACATCTGGGTCCACCCGACCGTCAACGAACTCGCCCGGTTCCTTGCCCTGCGCGACCCCCGCGCGGAGTCCGGCAACCGGGTGCGGACCGCGTTCGTCTTCACCGGGCAGGGCTCGCAGCACGCGGGCATGACCGCCGGCCTGTACCGGCACAGCACCGGCTACCGGGCCTTTCTCGACGAGGCCGACCAGCACCTGCTGCCCTACACCGGTCTGTCGGTGGTGCGGATGATCCTCGACCGGGACGAACGCATCCACCAGACCGCGTTCACCCAGCCCGCGCTGTTCGCCACCGAATACGCCCTGGCCCGCACCCTCCAGGAGGCCGGGGCGCAGCCCGTCGCGGTGCTCGGGCACGGCATCGGCGAGTTCGCCGCCGCGACCATCGCGGGTGCCCTGCCGCTGGCCGACGCCGCCAAACTCGTCTCCGTGCGCGGCGCTTTCATGCAGTACCTGCCGTCCGGCGGCGGCATGATGGCGACCTGCGCGGCCCCCTACGAGGCCGCGGAGGCGATCGCCAACGAGCCCGGAGTGGGCATCGCCGCCATCAACGCGGCCCGGGCCACCGTGCTCTCCGGGGAGATCGCCGGCCTGGAGCGGGTCGAGGACCTGCTGGGGGCGGCCGGCATCGCGTGCAAGCACCTCCAGGTGACGCACGCCTTCCACTCGCCGATGATGGAGCCGGTGCTGCCGAAGTTCGAGTCGGTGGCCCGCCGGCTGCCCGGGGGCGCCCCCCGGCTGCCGTACTACTCGACCGTCTACGGCCGGTTCAGCACCACACCGCTGTACGCGCCCTACTGGACCGAGCAGATCACCTCGCCGGTGCGGTTCGCCGACGCCGCACGCCAGTTGCTCGCCCAGCAGACCCCCACCCACGTCGTGGAGATCGGGCCGCGGGTGGTGCTCACCCCGTTCCTGCGGCGCATGGGCGGCTCGGACGGGCCGGTGTGCCTGCCGATCTGCCGGGGCCCGGAGAGCAACGCCGTCGATCTGGCAGGAGTGCTCTCCACTCTGGAGGCCGGTCCCTTCGCGGGTGCGCTGGCCAATGCCTGAGCCCGCCCGGACCGTGCAGCGGCAGCGGGAGGCCGACCCGCTGCCGCCGGTCGTCGACGCACGAGAGCCGGAGCCCGACACCGAACAGCCCCCGCCCGACGCCGCGTTCGAGCCGCGG
>NZ_BAAHCA010000963.1:0-1773 GCF_054776295.1 Streptomyces sparsus | reverse complement strand
GTGACGGGCCGTGGCGCGCCGCGTCCCCGACCGGCGGCACCGCGCGCATGCCGGGCGCGGCGGGTGGAAGACGGGACGACGAACCGCTGCCGGGCCACATACGGTGACCGGAGCCGATGTTGAGGAGCACCTCGTGAGCACGATCCGCATCCCCGCCCGCAGACGCCTGGTCGCGGCCTCCGCCGCCGCGCTGCTGGCCGCAGGTCTCACCGCCTGCGGCGGCGGCGACAGCCTGGAGGAGCAGGGCGGCAACCAGGACGGCGACAGCAAGGGGAGCCTGGTGGTGGGCTCCGCCGGTTTCACCGAGTCCAGGATCATGGCGGAGCTGTACGCCGCGGTGCTCGACGACGCCGGATACCGGACCAGGGTCCAGAAACTGGCCAACCGGGAACTGTACGAACCCGCCCTGGAAAAGGGCGAGATCGACGTCGTGCCGGAGTACGCGGCAACGCTGGCCGAATTCCTCAACGCCAAGGTGAACGGCGCCGAGGAGGCCGCGAAGAATCCGGTCGCGTCCAGCGACGCGGAGGAAACGGTGGAGGCCCTCACCGAACTCGCCGAACCGCGCGGCCTGACCGTGCTGGAGGTCGGCGAAGCCGTCGACCAGAACGCGTTCGCGGTCACCGAGAAGTTCGCCGAGGACAACAAGCTGAAGACGCTGAGCGACGTGGGCGAAGCGGAACTCGACATCACGCTCGCCGCGGGTGACGAGTGCGACCAGCGTCCCTTCTGCCGGCCCGGTCTGGAGAAGACCTACGGCATCAACATCACCGAGGTCGACCCCAAGGGCGTCGGCACCGTACAGGCCAAGCAGTCGGTGAAGGACGGCACCAACGACATGGTGCTCACCACCACCACGGACGCCACGCTGGACAACTTCGGCCTGGTGCTGCTCGAGGACGACAAGAACCTCCAGAACGCGGACAACGTACTGCCGGTGGTCAATTCGGACGACGCCGGTGACAAGGACATCGCCACCGCGCTCAACCGCCTCACCCGGGAGCTGACCACCGAGGACCTCACCGAGCTGAACCGCAAGGTCGACGCCGACCGGGAGAAAGCCGAGGACGTCGCGATGGAGTACCTCAAGTCCAAGGACCTGCTCGGTTCCTGACCGGTCCGGGTAAACACCGGAGAACAGTTTTCCCGGCGGCCTCCCGAGCAGCGGGCACGCACGGTAAGTTTCAGGCCATGCCACGAGGACGCCACCGCCATGCGCCGCCATTGCACCGGCTGCTCGCCCCGGCGGTCATCGCCGCCGCCGCACTGACCTGCACGGGCGGTGCCCTGCTGGTCGGCGGTGGTGGTTCCACCGCCTGGGTCTTGCGCGGCCTGTGCGTGGGCGCGGCTGCCGCCGCCGTCACCGGCGCGGCCCTGATGCGGCGTTGGGACCGGGCCGCCGGGCAGCGGGTCGCGGAGGTCAAGGCGGGGCGCGCCACGCTGGAGTGGCGGGCCGAGGAACGCCAGGCCGAGTTGGAGACCGACCTCGACGAGGCACGGGAGATCCGCGTCAAGTTGGAGGACGTGCTGCGCCGCAGGCGCGCCGAACTGGAGAAGCTGCGCAACGAGCACGCCGCCCTGCTCCGCCGGTACGCCACCGCGGAGACCGAGCGGGCCACCGCCCTGGAGGGGCGCCGGCAGTTGGCGATAGCCGCGTCCGAACCCGCCCGGGAGCTCACCGCGGACCCGGCGGACCACCGCCGGGCCTCCGGGGCGCCCACCCCGCTCACCTATCTCCAGGCCGGCGAGGCCCTGCGCCACCTCACCCGCAGC
>NZ_BAAHCA010000962.1:0-1777 GCF_054776295.1 Streptomyces sparsus | reverse complement strand
TCCGAGCCGACCTGCCCGGCCTCACCGATCTCGCCGCCCGCCGCGGCACCACCCGCGTCCTCACCCAGGCCCGCCGCCTGGCCGCAGCGCTGGCCGTCCCACCCAAGGAGGCCGCCGCCCCCGCCTGAGAGTGATGACGTGAGTGGTGGTTCCGCCCGTGACGGTGAGCTGACGGCCGTCCGGCTTCGCCGAACGCCCCCTGGGAGCCGCCCACGGCGGCGGGGGCGCTCGGCGTGCCACTGTCGGTCGGCTGGAGTTCAGCCGGCGTTCGCCCGGGCGCGCAAGGCTGACCGCGGACGCACACCGGCCCAGCGCAGGGGAGAAGCGATGCCGCTCAGTCGTAGGCAGTTCGCCGCAGGATCCGCCGTCGCCGGCGCGGGCATCGCGCTCACCGGCACCGTGGGCGCGTTGACCGGCGCACCGGGCGCGGTCGCCGGTGGGCGCCCGCCCCTGGGTTACGGACCGCTGCTGCCCGACCCCCGCGCCGCGCTGGCGCTGCCGGCCGGATTCTCCTACCGGGTACTGGCGGAGACCGGCCGCACCCGGCTGGAGACGGGTGAGCCGGCGCCCTTCAAGCCCGATGGCACCGGTTGCTTCGCCGGGACCCGCGGAGCCGACGTGCTGGTCGTCAACCACGAGCTCAAGGGGCCGCACGGGGACTGGGAGCACCCGGTGCCGCGCGCCGACGGCTTCGTCTACGACCCGGCCGCCGCGGGCGGCTGCACCGTGCTCGAGGTCGAGCGGCGCGGTGGGTTCGTGGGGCAACGGGTGGGCATCGCCGGCACGTCCACCAACTGCGCGGGCGGTACCACCCCGTGGGGCACCTGGCTGACCTGCGAGGAGAACTCCGACCGCGCGGGCGAGAACGGCATGACCCGGGACCACGGTTATGTCTTCGAGGTCGACCCGCACGACTTCCGGGCCAACCGCGATCCCCGTCCGATCAAGGCACTCGGCCGCTTCGACCACGAGGCCGTGGTGGTGGACCCGCGGCGCGGACACCTCTACCTGACCGAGGACGACAAGCAGCCCAACGGCCTGTTCTACCGCTGGGCACCGCCGCGGGGATTCCGGCACGGCCGGGGCCGGCTGCGCACGCTCGCCGACGACGCGGGCACGCTCCAGACCATGAAGTGCTTCGACTCCGGCGGCCGGTTCGTCCCCGACCTCTCCCGTGCGACCCGCGCCGGTGTCGTCTACGGCGTCGACTGGGTCGACGTGGCGGACCGGGACGCCCGGGAGGTGCCGATCCGCAGCCAGTTCACGGACAGCGCCGTGACGCGGGGGCGGAAGCTGGAAGGCATGTGGTGGGGCGACGGCGGCGCCTACTTCGTCTCCTCCTACGCCCGGGACGAGGCCGTCGGCGGCCAACCGCACGACGGCCAGGTGTGGTTCTACGACCCGGGCCGGCGCACCATCACGCTGAAGGTGCTGCTGCAGGTCAACCCGGACCCGGCCGACGGCGGGCTGGACGGCCCGGACAACATCACCGTCTCGCCGCACGGCGGACTGATCATCGCGGAGGACGGCGAGGGGCTCCAGCACCTCTTCGGGGCGACCGACGACGGCCGCACCTACCCGCTGGCCCGGCACGAGGTGAACTCCGGCACCGAAGCCGAGCCGGAGTACCAGGAGTTCACCGGCGTCTGCTTCTCACCGGACGGCCGCACGCTCTACGCCCACATCCAGGAACCGGGTATCACCTGCGCGATCACCGGCCCCTGGCAGCGCCGGCACTGACGCCGGCCGGGTCCGCCGCCCGTCCGCGGGCGGCGGA
>NZ_BAAHCA010000961.1:0-1779 GCF_054776295.1 Streptomyces sparsus | reverse complement strand
CCCCGCGGCCGAACGGAGCCGCGGGGCCCGACCGTCGTCGGTTCCGAGCCGTCGATCAGGCCGGCCGGTCCCCGGGATCGGCCTCACCCTGCTCGGCCTCACCCTGCTCGGCACCGCCCTCAGCGACCTTGCGCTGCTGGAGGGGTGAGGTGGCCGGGCCCTGGATGACGCTGCCGTCCACCCCGAACCGGGAACCGTGGCAGGGGCAGTCCCAGGTGGTCTCCGCGTCGTTGAACTGGACCAGGCAGCCCAGGTGCGTGCAGCGCGCCGAGACCGCCTGGAGCGTGCCGTCCGGGTCCCGGTGCACCGCGCAGCGCTTGCCCTCGATACGGACGATGGCACCGTCGCCCGGTGCGATCTCCGTGACCGAGTCGACGTGCGGCGTACGGACCCGGTCCCCGATGAAGTGGCGCGCCACCGATGCCTGGAACTTCACCAGCTTCTGGGTGCCGCGCAGCCGGGGGACCCGCCGCGGGTCGTAGATGGCCGCCCACGGCGGCGTCTCGGTGCCGGTGATGGCCGCGGCCAGCAGCGTGCCGGACAGCACGCCACTGCTCATGCCCCAGCCGCCGAAGCCGGTGGCGACCCACACGTGCCGGGCCCCGGGATGGAACGGGCCGATGTGCGGCAGCGTGTCCTCGGTGTCGTTGTCCTGCGTCGCCCAGCGGTAGTTGAGGCGGGCCTGCGGATAGTGCTGCCCGGTCCACGCGGTGAGCCGGTCGAACCGCTCCCCGACACCCTCGTCACCGGGCGTGAAGGACTCACCGGTGACGATGAGCAGGCGGCGGCCCTCCCCGAAGGGCGCGGTGCGCACCGAGCGGGTGCGGTGCTCGGGCGTGATGTACATGCCCGCCGGATCGTCCTCGGCGGGGATCGCCCCGGCCACCACCAGCTCGCGGCGCGGCTTGAGCCGGGCGAACATCATGGCCCGGTCGAACACCGGGTAGTGGGTGGCCACCACGACGTCCTTCGCCGTCACCTCGGTACCGTGCTCGGTCGTCAGCCGGCAGGGGGTGCCCTCCTTGAGCTCCACGACCCGGGTGCGCTCGTGGATCACGCCGCCGTGCTCCTGGAGGTCCCGTGCGAGCCCGAGCAGGTACTTGCGCGGGTGGAACTGGAACTGGCCGTCCAGCCGAGCGGCCCCGGCCACGGGGAACGGCAGCGTAGTCTCGGTGGTGAAGGACACCGCCAGCCCGGCCTGCGCCGCAGCCTCGGCCTCCTCCTCCACGTCCCGGCGGCCCTGCTCGGACTCCGCGTACACGAACGCCGGCGCCCGTTCCAGGTCGGCGTCCAGCCCGAGATCCGCACAGACCCCGGCGACGTGCTCCACCGCGTGCCGCTGTGCCTGCGCGTGCAGCGCGGCGGTCGGGGCCCCGAGGACCCGCCGGACCGAGGAGTAGGTGAGGCTGTGCAGCGCGGACAGCTTCGCGGTGGTGTGACCCGTCACCCCGGCGGCGATGCGGTCCGCCTCCAGTACCGCCACACTGCGCCCGCGGCGGGCCAGCTCCCAGGCGGCGCTGAGCCCGGCGATACCGCCGCCGACGACGGCGACGTCCACGTCCAGTGAGCGGGTGAGGGGGGAATGGGAGGTGCTCTCGGTCGACTCCATCCAGTACGAACCGTGCACGGTGCTGTCAGAGGTGCTGTCAGAGGCCATGCGTTCGCGGTTTCCCCGCCCGGCCGGAACCTAACAACCGCCGGGTGCCGCACGTCCCCGCCCCCGCCGGCGAGGCGCCGGCCCCGGTGCCTGCTGCGGGACGGGGAACGCGCACCCGGCGG
>NZ_BAAHCA010000960.1:0-1787 GCF_054776295.1 Streptomyces sparsus | reverse complement strand
GCGCGGGGCCGCGGTCGCCGTCCACGGCCCGCACCGGCCCGTCGCCGGACCGCCACCCGCGGGACCGACCACCCGCCCGGCCGCCCGTCGGTCAGTCCGAGGGACAGCGGTGGGCTTTGGACCCGCCCCACTTCTTCCGGTACTGCCCGGCCCCGAAGTTGCCGCACTTCAGCGCGATCACCGGGCCGGACACCTCGTCCCTGATCACGTAGATCGGCTTGTCCACCGGCACCGGAACCGGGCGCTGCTCCCGGGTGAAGTTGAGCACGCCGGTGCTGCCCTGGACGCTGTTGTCGACGCTGCGCAGCTTGGACGAGACCGTCGCCCGGTCGAAGCCCGGGTTGTTGGAGGTGCCCCGGGCCAGGTTGACGGCGTGTGCCAGGACCTTCAACGCGTCCCATCCGAGAGCCGGGTGGCCGTCGTTGAGCATGATGTCGTCCTTGCCGAACTCCTCCTGGTAGCGCGCCACGAACGTCTCGACCTCCAGCGTGGGCCGGTCGATACCGGGCACGGCGTGCGCCATGTGGTGCAGGGTGAGCCCCGGGTAGCGGGCGACCGGGTTCTCCTCCTGGATCAGCGAGTTGGTGAGGTCGTCACCGCCGAGCACGGTGATCTTGCCGCCGCAGGACGGGACCTTGCCGAACTCGTCGAGAAAGGCGAGCATCTCCCGGGCCCTGGCGGCCCAGAACACCATGGTGGCCGGCTCCTTGGCCATCGAGTTGCAGACCTGGAGCGCCAGGTCGTTGGCGCTCACGGGTTGCTTGTCGCCTTCCGGCGAGTAGCCGAGCACACTGACCGAGTCGCCGATCGCCTGCTGGAACTCCTCGACGAAGTCCTCGCTGAGGTTCTTGCTGTACGGGTCCGCCGGATCGTTCACCACCACCACCGACTTCGCCTTGCTGCGGCTTCCGTCCGGCAGCGTCACCGACTCCTCGTGCCGCACGAAGGAGACCGCCGCCTGCGCCTCCCGCCGGTTGATCGGCGCGATCTGGTAGTACTGCGGCGACTGTTCGATCATCTGGTCCGCCGTCGCCGACGTGCCGACCATCGGCAGGCTCGCCCGGTCCAGTACCTCGATCGCCCGCACGGTGCCCGGCCGGCTCTGGCCGAGCCCGATCACGCCGACTATCCGCTCGGCGGCCATGCGGTCCCGGATGCGCTCGGCGACCCTCTCGGCCTCCTCGAACAACGGGCCGGCGTTGCCGAGCAGCACGCGCACGCCGACCTTGCGGTTGTTGTTGCGGGCCTCCTCGATCAGTTCCCGCTGCTGGAGCGCCACCCCGCGCAGTTCGGGCAGCACGCCGCCCTCCACCAGCTCCGAGAAGCTGCTGCCCGCCGTGAAGGGTTCCAGGAGAACCACCGTGCGTACCTCGTGGCCCTGGGCGGCGAGCACGGCCACATCCGCGTTGTTCCGCGCGATCATGGCCAATAACGGCTTGTACTGCGGCGCCATACCGCGGAACGGCCGGGTGCCGTCGCTGAGTCCCAGGCATCCGTGGCGGTCGCGCGCCTCGAACTGCTGCTCGGGGCACGGCCGGTCGCCTTCCGCGAACGGCGGCAGCGGCACCCCGGCGGTGCCCAGGCCGGTGTAGAGCAGCCCCAGCGCCACCAGTACCGCGACGGACTGGAGCACGGCGGCGGTGCGGGGCGAGCCCGTCGGCCCCTGCCGGTCGGGGACCTTGGGGTTCTCGTCGAGCCACGCCGACACCCCCGCCTCGGCGCCCTGCTCGGCGGTCACCCGGACCGCTGCGGCGCGCAGCGGTCCGCCGTCCGCGGTCAGCGTGTCG
>NZ_BAAHCA010000959.1:0-1791 GCF_054776295.1 Streptomyces sparsus | reverse complement strand
GGGCGGTCGCCGCCGCGGTCGCCGCACCCCGGACGAACGCCTCGGTACGGCGTTCGACGAGGGCCGCGCCGAGGCCTTCCTTGGAGCTGAACTCGTTGTAGAGGGTCTGCCGGGACACTCCGGCCCCCGCGGCCACGTCCACCATGCGCACGGTGGCCCAGGGCCGGCGGTCGAGGGCGGCCTGGGCGGCGGACAGCAGGCTTTCGCGCGCGGCGGGCATGGCTCCCCTCCCGGTCCGGCGGTGGACCTGCGGGCAAGAATTGACGCGGTGTCGGCCGGTGTCAAGGGAGCCGGCACGCCGCTTCCGCCCCGCCCGGGAAGCCGCCCGTGCGGCCACAGCGCGGGACACTGGTTACTGTTCACCCATGCCGGAGTACCACGATGACTTGCGTCTCGCCCATGTACTGGCCGACGCCGCCGACGCCACCACCATGGAGCGGTTCAAGGCGCTCGACCTGAAGGTCGAGACGAAACCTGACATGACGCCGGTGACCGAGGCGGACAAGGCGACCGAGGAGTTGATCCGCAGTTCGCTCAAGCGGGCCCGGCCCCGGGACGCCGTGCTCGGTGAGGAGTTCGGGAACGAGGGCAGCGGACCCAGGCGCTGGGTCGTCGACCCGATCGACGGCACGAAGAACTACGTGCGCGGGGTCCCGGTGTGGGCGACGCTGATCGCGCTGATGGAGATGGGCGAGGGCGGCGACCACCCGGTGGTCGGCATGGTCTCAGCGCCCGCGCTCAACCGGCGCTGGTGGGCGGCCAAGGGCAGCGGCGCGTTCACCGGCCGCAGCCTCTCGCAGGCCACCCGCATGCACGTCTCGCAGGTGGCGCGGATCCGGGACGCGTCCTTCGCCTACTCCTCGCTGACCGGCTGGGAGGAGCGCGGACGGCTCGGCGGTTTTCTCGACCTGGGCCGGGACTGCTGGCGGACCCGGGCTTACGGGGACTTCTGGCCCTACATGATGGTCGCCGAGGGCGCGATCGACATGTGCGCGGAGCCGGAGCTGTCGCTGTGGGACATGGCGGCCAACGCCGTGATCGTGCAGGAGGCAGGCGGCACCTTCACCGGGCTGGACGGGCGCGACGGCCCGCACAGCGGGGACGCCGCCGCGTCCAACGGGCTGCTGCACGAGGACCTGCTGGGCTACCTGCGGGGCTGACCGGCCATCACTTACGGGCCACTCGGAGGGTGTTGGGGCGCGCGAACCGACCGAGGGCCGCTTCGCGCGCCCCTTGTTGTGTCGCGCGTCACGTGTGACCATGAGAGCTCATTCGCTTGTGCCCTTGTGAATTCGCTCTCGAGCGGATTCCTCCAAGGAGGTGGCAGACGACCATGCCCGCCCTCGTACGCGACGCCATGAGCACCGTGGTGCTCAGCATCGGCCCGACCCACACCCTCCGCCAGGCCGCCGGTCTGATGGCGGCCCGCCGGGTCGGCGCCGCGGTCGTCCTCGATCTGGACGACAGCGGCGTCGGCATCCTCACCGAACGCGACATCATCCACTCGCTGGCCGACGGACAGGACCCGGACCTGGAGTACGCGGGTACCCACACCACGACCGAGGTGGTGTTCGCCACCCCCGACTGGACGCTGGCCGACGCGGCCGGAGCCATGACCCGCGGCGGCTTCCGGCACCTGATCGTGCTGGACGACCGGGAGCCGGTGGGCATCGTCTCGGTCCGCGACATCGTGCGCTGCTGGTCGACCTCTCCCGAGCCCACCGGCGCGGTGGTCGCCTGACCGCAGCGGGGCCGCCGCCCCGGTCGGTGACCTGCCGGGGCGGTGGCGCA
>NZ_BAAHCA010000958.1:0-1795 GCF_054776295.1 Streptomyces sparsus | reverse complement strand
ATCTCGACGGCTGGGAGAGCGCCGCGCAGACCCGGGAGTCCCTGGGCGAGGCGATCGCCCTGCTCGCCGGGGCGGTCCGCAGGCAGCAGACCGCGCCGAGCGGCAGCGGCGAGAGCGGGCGCGACGAGGTCCGCCGCGTGCTGGCGGAGGCCGCGGAGCAGCCGGCGGGCAGCGACGCGCAGGACGCGGTGCTGGACCGTCTGCTGCCGGACCCCGACGCGCCGCACTGGACCGACCGGCGGGATGTCGACCTCGCGCTGGAGGAGTCGCTGGCCCTGTGTGCCGATCCCGACGTGGAACGGGCCCGGCTCGGCCTGCGCGCGCTGCGGACCCTGGCGGACGCGGAGAACGGCGGGCCGACCGATCCGGCGGCGGTCACCGAGCGGCTGACTGCGCTCGCGGAGGGACCGGAGGCCCGCCCGGAGCTGCTCGGTGACGTGCTCGACACGTACCTCACGCTGCTCACCCGGCACAGCGGTGTCCGAGCACCCGTGGCGCTGTTCCTGCGCGCGCTCGCGCACGAGGACCCGCTCGCTCGCAGCGCGGCGGCCCTGGGCGTTCCCGATCTCACGCTGGACGCGGACGGCGAGGCCCGGGCCGTGGCGGCGCTGGTCCGGCTGCTCGACGACCCGGAGCCGGCCGTGCTGGTCGCCGCCACCGACGGCCCGATGGGCCTCACGTGCGCGGACCCGGAAATCTCACGCGCCGCCGAGGCCGCCCTCGCCGGACTGCTGGACGATCCGGAGCCCGGTGTCCGGGCCCAGGTAATCCACCACGGTGTGCTGAACGGCCGCATCACCTCGTACGCCGAACTCGTCGTCGAGTTGGAGGATCCCGACGCGGACTGGCGGTTCGTGGCTCTCGTCGCCGACCTCCCGGACGAGCTCGACGGTCCGGTGCCGCCGCCGCAGGCTCGCCAACTCCAGAGCTGCTTGCGCACATTGGAGGACGACGGCTGGGCCGAGCGGGAGGACGGGCAGCACACCGCGGACGAGCGCGCGGCGTTGCTGACGAACGCCCGGGCCACCGTCTGCTGAAGCCCTCCCGGCCCGGGCCGCTTCCCCGGCTTCCCCGTGCGGCCCGCGCGGCCCGTGCGGGTCAGCGCCAGCCGTAACGCTGCTGGAGGCGGTGCACCACCTGGCCGAAGCGGGCGCGGTCCAGTGCGCAGGCCTCCCGGCGCATGCCCTCGGTGTGGATGCGCAGCACCCGGTCCAGGTCCACCCACGACTCGCGGCCCTGGCGGTCCCACGGGCCGCTCCCGATCGGCGCCCACTCGTGATGGTCGCTCTGCTGCCTGCTGGTCAGCTGGACGGCCAGCAGGGTGCCGGCCGCCTCGCGGGCGACCACCAGCACCGGCCGGTCCTTGCCCCGGCCGTCGTTCTCCTCGTAGGGGACCCACGTCCACACGATCTCGCCGGGATCGGGCTCGCCGTCGGGGTCGGGGGTGTAGGCCGTCACCACTCCGCGGATCCGGTCGGCACGGACGTCGGTGGTGGCGGTGGCGCCGGTCCGTCCTGGGGACAGGACCGGGCTGTCGGACTGCTCGTCGCTCAGGTTCACGGCCGCCACGGTACTGCGGGGGGCGGGCACCCGGTCCGGCAGGTGCCCTTCCCCCCGCACCGCGCGGTTCACCCCCGCGGGCGCCCGGCCAGAAGGTACCCGCCGACGCCGGCCAGCGCGGCGAGCGCCCCACCCACGGCCGTCCACAGCCAACGGCCGTTCCACCAGGGCCCGTTCCAGCCGTCCTCCGGCTCGGCCACGGTGACCGCACGGTCAGTCCCGTCGCTCCCGGTGT
>NZ_BAAHCA010000957.1:0-1796 GCF_054776295.1 Streptomyces sparsus | reverse complement strand
CTTCCTGGCCCTGCTGGACAACGCCCGCGACGCCGCGCAGGTGCGCCCGCTGCTGCCCGGCGCCGAGGGGTGCGCGGCGATCGTCACCAGCCGCTGCCGGATGGTCGACCTGGCCGGTGCGCACCTGATCGACCTGGACGTGATGAGTCCGGAGGAGGCGATGACGCTCTTCACGCGGATCGTCGGTGCCGAGCGGGTGGAGAGCGAGCGCCAGGCCGCGATGGACGTCGTCGCGGCCTGCGGCTTCCTGCCGCTGGCGCTGCGGATCGCCGCCGCCCGGCTCGCCGCCCGCCGCACCTGGACGGTGGCGGTGCTGGCCCGCAAGCTCGCCGACGAACGCCGCCGGCTGGACGAGTTGCAGGCCGGGGACCTCGCGGTGAAGGCCACCTTCGAACTCGGCTACGGGCAGCTCGACCCGGAGCAGGCGCGGGCGTTCCGGCTGCTCGGGCTCGCCGACGGGCCGGACATCTCCCTGCCGGCCGCCGCCGCGATGCTCGACCGGAGCCCGGAGGCCACCGAGGAACTGCTGGAGTCCCTGGTGGACACCAGCCTGCTGGAGTCGGCCGCGCCCTGTCGCTACCGCTTCCACGACCTGCTCCGACTCTACGCGCGTGCCTGTGCGGAGCGTGACGAGCGGTCGCCCGACGAGCGGGAGGCCGCGCTCTCCCGGCTGCTGGACTTCTACCTGGCCACCGCCGCCCGGGTGCACGCCCTGGACCGGCCCGGTGAGCTGCTCGTCGAGTACCTGGAGCCCACCGCCGTCCAGGGGCTGGCGTTCCACGAACTCGCCCCGGCCACCGAGTGGTTGTTCGCCGAGGCCGGCTGCTTTCTCTCCTGCGCGCTGCAACTCGCCGGGGGCGGCGCACTGCGCCGGGCCGCCGACCTGCTGCTGGTCACCAGCGACCTGGCCGAGTCCGGGGCGAACGCCCGGCAGTTCCTGCTCACCGCGCGCACGCTGCGGGACGCGGCCCGGGAGGCGGGTGACCCGCACGCCGAGGCCCGGGCCCGGCTGGTGCTGACCGTCGCCCACATCACCGCCGGCCGGTTCGCGGAGGCCGAGGAGGAGGCCCGCGAGACGCTGCTGCTGGGGCTGGCCGCCGACGATCCGATCACCACCTCCTACGCGTTGAACGACCTGGGCATCGTGGCCAACCACCGGGGCGACCACGCCGCCGCCGAACGGCACCTGAGCCAGGCCCTGGAGCGGTTTCGCGGCTACGCCAACCGCCCGTCCGAGGCGAGCGCGCTGTGCAACCTGGCCCGGGTGCGCATGGCACGCGGTTGTTTCGACAGCGCCATCGAACTGGCCGAACAGGGCATGCGGATCTACGAGTCGATGGGGCTGACACTGCGGCTCGCCAACGGCCTCTACACGCTCGGTGTGGCCCTGGCCAAGTCCGGTCGCACCGCGGACGGGCTGACGCGGCTCTCGGAGGCGCTGGACATCTTCCACGACAGCCGCCAGCCGCTGTGGGAGGGCGTCACGCACTTCCGCATCGCCGAGGTGCACCTCGCCGACGGCCGGGCGGCGTCGGCCGCCGGGCACGCCGAGCAGGCCCTGGCTCTCAAGGGCATCGGCGGGAAGTGGCGGCGCGGCACGGTGCTGTGTGTGCTGGGCAAGGCCCTCGCCGAGCTGGGCCGTCCGGAGCAGGCCCGGGCCAGGTGGCAGGAGGCGCTGGACATCTTCCACGCGCTGGACGCCCCGGAGGCCGACGAGGTGCGTGCGCTGCTCGCCCCCTCGGTGGCGGCCTGATCCCGCACGGCCGGCGGCGTTCGCGACGGTCCGGGGGGAGGAC
>NZ_BAAHCA010000956.1:0-1800 GCF_054776295.1 Streptomyces sparsus | reverse complement strand
GCCGTCGCCTCGGTGGCACGGCCGGGTGACGCGGACGACGGGGTGCGGGCGTCGGTGTGCTGGTCGGGGTGCCGGGGCGTGGCGGCGGGACGGGTGGTTCCGGGGCTCGGGCGGTCGGTCATGCCGGTCCTCACATGTGCGGTGGCGGGGTGAGGGTGAAGTCTCCGGCCGCGGTGGGCGGCGTGTCACGCCAACCGCGGTCGAGCGCCGCGTCGGTGAACCGGGGGCAGCCGAAGTAGCCGAAGGCGGCGGGGGCGTTGGGGATCAGCCCGGACACCAGGACGCGGGCCACCCGCAGCGGCGTCTCGGCGACGTCCTCGGTGGTGAGGTCGGCGGTGATCACCCGGTGGCCGCCCTCCCGCAGCCGGGCGTGCAGTTGCTCCCGGCTGCCGGGCCGCACTTCGGAGACCGGGACGCGTGGCCCGGCCGGGTCGGTGAAGCGCCGGGCGAGGGGCGCGGTCCGTTCGTCGAGCCAGACCTGCACATGGGCGCCGAGGTCGCGGACGGCGGCGAAGTCGGAGCCGCAGGCGTCCAGGTAGCGGCGGTCGGCGCGGTGGTCGAGGTAGAGGCCGCGGGCCAGCAGTCCGGCCTCCACCGCCTGGAAGACCCAGCCGTCGGCGTCGGTGAGGCCGAGGGTGAACACCCAGGTGTGCACGGCCTCCAGGACCGCCTTGCGGGCCGCCTCGGCCGGGTCGAAGCGGCAGGCGAAGCCCGCGGCGTATATGCCGCGTTCCGGGTCGTGCACGAGGGCGGCCATGCAGGGGGCGAACTCGGACGGCATCTCGACCACGGAGACGCGCAGATCGGTGCCGGCCAGGTCGGCGGTGAGGCCGGGCACGCTGTCGGGGTCGATGCCGCGGGTCGGCCCGTCCAGGTGCCACCACAGTTCCAGGGCGTCGCGTTCGACGACCTCCAGCAGGCCGCGTTCGACGGCGTCGTCGAAGCCCTGACCGGTGGCGATGCCCGCGTAGTTGAGGTGATGGGTGCGGGGCAGTGCGCGCAACTCGCCCTGCCGCCAGTTGAGATGGGTGAGCGAGACGGGTGCCCAGCACTCGGTCGTGCCGCCGTCGGGCAGCAGTTCCCGGCAGCGGGTCCACAGCGCGGGCGTGTCCGGGGTCAGCGGCCGGTAGGGAAAGCCCGTCCGGTCGTACTGCCACGGTGCGTACCGGGGGACGTCGTCCGGTCCGTAGAGCCGCAGGCCGCGTGCCCGGAGGGCGGCTGCGGTGTCCCACAGCGGCGCGGCCTCGTGTCCGGGCGGCGGGACGCGGTTGCCGCAGTAGCGTTCCACCGCCTCGGCGACGGCGGCGATGCGGGCGCCGTCCGGGTCACCGAAGGTGGTGCCCAGCGACACCCGGTCGGCGGGCCAGGCGCCGAGTCGGCGGGCGTCGGCGACCTCGGCGGTCATCGCGGTGTAGCGCGGCGGAGCACCCTTCGGGTGGTCGACCGGTGCGACGCTGCGCACGATGCCGCAGACCGGGTCGACGAGTGCGGACCAGGGCAGCGCCGGCTGGCGGCTCATCGGCATATCTCCTGTCGGGGGTCGACGGCGTCGGCAGAGGTGCCGGCACTGATGACGGGCAGCCGCAGCAGGCCCCGGGTCGGGTCGACCCGGCGGTGCGACGGCAGCAGGCGGGTCGCGGTGACCGGGTCCTCCCCGGTGTGGGGGTTGCGGGCGTGGGCGGGGAAGTGGTGGCCGGCGATCTCCAGCCGGAGCCGTGTCCCGGCCGGCAGCCGGCAGCCGAGCGGGCCGAGCGGCACGGTGACGTCCGTCCGGCTGCCCGGCGGCCCGTGGCGGCGGAC
>NZ_BAAHCA010000955.1:0-1809 GCF_054776295.1 Streptomyces sparsus | reverse complement strand
GCCCCCGGCCGGCTGGGCGGGGGCTGCGCGGGAGTCCTTCGGCGGTGGGCGGTTCAGGCGGGCGCGGCCTTGGTGAGCGAGACCTCCTCGTCGTCGACGATCCGGATGCCCTGGGCGTCCAGCGCGCTCTTGATGCGCCAGCGCAGCTCACGCTCGGCCGGCTTCGAAGCCCCCGGCATGGTCTTCACCGCCACCCGCACCGTCATGGTCTCCATGGTCATCGCGTCCAGGCCGAGGACCTCGACCGGCTCCCACAGCTGCTCGTCCCAGGGGGCCGTGCGCGCCATCTCGGCGCCGGCCGCGGCGAGCGTCTCGCGCACCTTCACCAGGTCCTCGTCGGAGCCGACCCGGACGTCCACGGTCGCCGTCGCCCACCCCTGGCTGAGGTTGCCGACCCGCCGGATCTCGCCGTTGCGCACGTACCAGATCTCGCCCTCGTCACCGCGCAGTTTGGTCACCCGGAGGCCGATCTCCAGCACCGTGCCGGTGGCCTCGCCGGCGTCGATCCGGTCCCCGACCCCGTACTGGTCCTCCAGCAGGATGAACATCCCGGTCAGCACGTCCGTCACCAGGTTCCTGGCGCCGAAGCCGATCGCCACCCCCGCCACACCCGCGCTGGCCAGCAGCGGACCCAGGTTGATGCTCAGCACCGACAGCACCGTCAACGCCGCCGTTCCCAGGATCAGGAACGACGCCACGCTGCGCAGGACCGAGCCGATCGCCTCCGACCGCTGCTGCCGCCGCTCGGCGTTGACCAGCAGACTGCCCAGCGCCCCGGAACCGGAGACGGCCTCCGCCGAGCGGTTCATCCGGTTGATGAGTCTGGTGAGGCCGCGCCGGATGACGGAGCGCAGCACCAGCGCGATCACCACGATCAGCAGGATGCGAAGTCCGGCCGCGAGCCAGGCTTCCCAGTTGTTCTGCAACCAGCCGGCGGCGTCGCCTGCCCGCTGGTGCGCGTCGTCCATGGCGTCCACGAGCCACACCCTAATGGGGGATATGCCGCGCACCCGGCGGAGTGCTGCGAGGTTCGTCCCTGAGCTGGCGCGGACCGCTCAGGTGTGGCCGAAAACACGCCGGGCGCGTTACCCGATCGTGGTGGCGCGGCAGGCGGGGGCCGGGACACACTGAAGGAGATCGTCCCGGCGCGAGCCACGCGCCGCAGACGTACAAGGAGGCACCGTGCCGCACGTCCTGGTCCTCAATGCGTCGTACGAGCCGCTCGGCGTCGTACCGCTTCGCCGCGCGCTCATCCTTCTCCTCAACGACAAGGCCGTCAGCCTCGAGGAATCCGGCGCCCTGATGCACAGCGCGACCCGCGTCATGGCCGCACCCAGCGTGGTGCGACTCAAACGCTTCGTCCGAGTCCCCTACCGCGGCCCCGTCCCGCTCACCAGGCGGGCCCTGTTCGCCAGGGACGGCGGCCGTTGTGCCTACTGCGGGCAGACGGCCACCAGCGTGGACCACGTCATCCCCCGCAGCCGTGGCGGTCAGCACGCGTGGGAGAACGTGGTGGCAGCCTGCCGCCGCTGCAACCACGTCAAGGCCGACCGCCACATCACCGAACTCGGTTGGCGGCTCCGGCACAAGCCCGCACCGCCGTCCGGTCTTGCCTGGCGCATCATCGGCACCGGTCACCGGGACCCGCGCTGGCTGCCCTACCTCCAGCCGTACGGAGCCGACGACGACCTGGTCAGGCTGGCCCGGATCGACGGCAGGGCGCCTGCCTGAGATCCCTCCGCCCGGCGCGGACCCCGCGGTCCGCCCCGGCCGCCGCGTCGCCGGTTCGGAGCACCTCCGGGCCCGCGA
>NZ_BAAHCA010000954.1:0-1812 GCF_054776295.1 Streptomyces sparsus | reverse complement strand
GTCGGCCGCTCGCCGGAACCGGACCCCGCGCCCAGGAGCGGGGTCCGCGGGGCTGATCGGGTGGCCGCGGTGCCGCGAACCGGTGGCGTCGGTCCCGCACGAGGTGATCCGCGTCACTCGGCAGTGCTGACGGCCCGAACCACTCGTTGCGGCAGGGTGTGAACACCATGAACGCCGCTCCCATACTGCTCCCACTCCCGCCGGTGCTCGCGCCGCAGAGCGGCGGCGCGGACCCGCCGCCGCAGGTGGTGGCCGACGCCCGCTGGTCCCACGGCTGCTGCGTACTGGCCCTCACCGGGGAGATCGACTACTTCAGCGCGGAGTGGGTCCGTGCCGCGCTCACCACCGCCGCCGCCGGAGGCGGCCCGACCCGCGTGGTGGTGGACGTCTCACGGGTCAGCTTCTGCGACTCCGGCCTGCTGCGGGCACTTCTCCCGTGGCGCACCGCACAGCGGGAGGTCCGTCTCGCCGCGCCCTCCGAGGCGGTACGGCGACTGCTGGCCGTCGCCTGCCCGCGGGATCTGCAGCCCTGCCACGGCAGCGTGGAGCAGGCCCTCAGCCGCCACTGAGCGGGGGCGACGGCGGGTGAGAGCCGCCCGTCACGGCTGTCCGAAGCGCCTCCGGCCAGCCACTGCTCCGTGTCCGGATCGTTGCCCGAGGTCGTGAATCGGTGCGGAACGCCTGGCGTCACCCTGGTCGGCCCCGGGTATACGCAGTGTTGCCGCTGCACCCGCACGGGAAAGGCAAGCCATGATCATCACGTACCCGCTGCCGGGCATCGAGTCTGACGAAGCCGTACGTCTGAGGCGCGACACGGCCGTGAACGGGACGTCGGGATCCGGCGCCCACGCCCGGCGCTTCACCGCTGACTTCCTGCACGACGTCGACGACTCGGGTGTCCTCGTGCCACCCCGCTCCCTGGAGGACGTGCAGCTCGTCGTCAGCGAACTGGTGACCAACGCCGTCAAGTACGCGGGCGGTCCCGCCCTGCTGACGCTCTCCGTCGACCCCGTCGAGAACACCGTCCAGGTCTCGGTGTGGGACGCCAATCCGGAGCCACCGGTGCGGCTCGCGCCGGACGCCGCCCGGGTGGGCGGCCACGGTCTGGAGATCGTGCACGTGCTCAGCCGGTCGGTGCGCGTCGAGTCGGGCCCCTCCGGCAAGTACGTGCACGCCGTTCTGTCCATCTGACAGCGCTGTGCCCCGCCCGTGCAGGAGCGGGGCACAGCGCTGTCGTATGTCGGTCCGCTCCGTGCGCCGCGGCCCGCGGGGGAGCTGCGCGGCACACCGGAGGACCGCCGGACCGGGCGCCCGCCGGGACGGGCGCGCCGAGTGGATCAGTGCTTGTAGTGCTTGTGGTACTCGGTGTCGCCGTTGACGCAGGTGTTGCCGGCCGCCGGGTTCAGTGCGCCGATAAGGCTCAGGGTGTTGCCGCAGATGTTCACCGGCACGTGGATGGGCACCTGGACGACGTTGCCGGAAAGCACACCGGGCGAACCGACAGCGGCACCCTGGGCGACGCTGTCAGCCGACGCGACGCCCGCGCCGCCGATCAGTGCGATACCCGCGACGGCTGCCACAGCGGCGGTCTTCACCATGCGAACCATGGGTCGGTCCTTTCTCAGAATGGCCGACGCACAGGGAACGAGCGCCGGGCGACGTGCTGCCGCTCGCTACGAATCGCCACGAATCGCCCCCGCTACAAGGGACCGGCACCACTTTCACCCGCGCGGAGGGCACGCCTCACTCGCTTGCCCGGGCGGCGGCCCGGCGGCCGGCGTGGTGCGTGGGCGGGGCGGCGCGGTCCGGCGC
>NZ_BAAHCA010000953.1:0-1814 GCF_054776295.1 Streptomyces sparsus | reverse complement strand
GGCCGGACAGCCAGGCGCAGCGCTCCCGGGTCGACCGCAAGGCCGCCGCGCTGCGCGCCGAGGAGCACGCCGACGTGCGTCGCATGCTGGACGCCCTGCCGGTGACCCGGCAGGAGGCACTCGCCGGCGACAACGGCCCGCTGGAGGCCCACACCGCCTACACCACCGTCATCCAGGCCCTCGGCTCCCTCGCGGAGGCGAACACCCGTGCGCTGCCGGCACGTTCCGGCACGGTCTCCACCGACACCGCCGACGCCGAGACCGCCGCGGCCCTGCCGTTGCTGGGCCGTTCCGTGGAACAGGCCGCGGCGGCCCGCGGTCTGCTGCTCGCCGCCCTCGAAACGGGCGGCAGCCAGCCCAAGCTGACCGCCGCCGCCCAGCAGGCCCGGGCCCGGGAGCAGGCGGCCCTCGCCGACTTCGAGCAGCTCGCCGGCGACGCGGCCCGTGACTCGTACGGCAAGACGGTCAACGGCAACGAGGTGTCCACCGCCGAGCGCTACCTCGCCCGCCTCACCGACCAACCACGCCTGAGCGCCGCGGACCAGGCGCTCAGCCAGAGCCGCATCGAGTCCACGCTGTCCGCCCGGATCGACCGGATGCGCGGTGTGCAGTCCTCGCTGGCGACCGCGGAACTCGCCCGCCTGGAACAGCTCCGCGACGACGACGTGACCGCCCTCCAGCTCGGCCTGGCGCTGCTCGGCGCCTGCCTGCTGCTGGCCGTCGGCGCCGGCGTGCACGCCGCCCGGTCCATGGCCCGCCCGCTGGCCGTGGTCCGCCTGGGCGCCCAGCGCATCGCGGCCGACCCGGTCGCCGAGGAACCCGTCAAGTACACCGGCCGCAACGACGAGTTCGCCGACGTGGTCCGCTCCCTCAACACGCTGCGGGAGGCCGCCGCGAAGCTCGACGAGCGCGCGGGCTCCGCGGAGAGCCAGGCCGTGCGCCTGGCCGCGACGAAGAAGACCCTGCACGGCGAACGCGAACGGCTCGGGCAGGAGAAGGAGGCCCTGCGGGAGCGCATAGACGCCCTGCAGGGCGCGGTGCACGGAACGTTCGTGCAACTCGCCCTCCGCAACCTGGGGCTGGTGGAACGCCAGCTCGCCCTGATCGAGTCGCTGGAGGAGAAGGAGGCCGAGCCCGAGCAGCTCGCCACCCTCTTCCGGCTCGACCACATGGCCACCCGCATGCGCCGCCACGGCGAGAACCTGCTGCTGCTGGCCGGCGCCGAGCACTCGGGCGGCAACCACCTGGGCCCGGTGCCCCTGCTGGACGTGCTGCGTGCCGCCGTCAGTGAGATCGAGCGGTACGAGCGGGTCGAGCTGGCCTCACTGCCGCCGCACGCGCAGGTCTCGGGCTTCGCCGCCGACGACATCAGCCACCTCGTCGCCGAACTGCTCGACAACGCCACCGCCTTCTCCCCGCCGGACGCCGAGGTGCAGCTCTCAGGCTGGATGCTGGAGAACGGCGAGGTCATGCTCTCCGTCCAGGACGAGGGCATCGGCATGACGGCCGACCGGCTCGCCGAACTGAACGCCCGGCTCGGTGACCCCACCGCGCAGGAACCGCCCACCACCGCCGACGACGACGCCCTGGGCATGGGTCTGTACGTGGTCGCGCGGCTCGCGGCCCGGCACGGCATGCGGGTGCAGCTGCGTGAGCAGAAGCAGGGCGGCATCACCGCCGTCGTGGTGCTGCCCCGCGCGCTGCTGCCCGACCGTCCGGCTCCCGCCGCGTCCACCGCCGCCGGCCCCCCGGTCACCGCGCTGCCCGGCCCGGTCGCGGAGTCCAACTCCCACGCCCTGCCCGCCCGCACCGCC
>NZ_BAAHCA010000952.1:0-1819 GCF_054776295.1 Streptomyces sparsus | reverse complement strand
GGCCGCGATGCCGGTGAGGGCCGCGCCGCCGAGCACCAGGGTGACGTCGCGGAGGCGGGCACGTGCGGCGGTGGAGGCGGGCAGCACGTCGGCGAGGACGGCGCCGGGTCGGACGACGGGGGCGGCGGTGGCCATCAGGACTCCGGTGACGAGGGGAAACGGACCGTTCGACGCTATCCGAACGACCTGGTGGCTCGGTGGTGGGATCGGCCACAAAGCTTGCCGTATGCACTTATCGGGTTCGCTGCGTCGGCACAGCGTGACCGAGGTGTCCGGATGGCGGGACTGTGACGTACGTCGTTGATACGCCGGTTATGTCCGCTCACACTGTCCGGTGGCCCACGAGCGACCGGCTCCGGCCTCCCCGTTCCTCCACCCCAGGACAGTCATGCCCTCTTCGCAGGCCGCCCCCGAGGCGGCAGCACCCTCCGCTGCCTCGGACCCGGACAGTTCTCCCGCCCAGTTGACGCACGGGCTCAAGCAGCGGCACCTGTCGATGATCGCGCTGGGCGGCGTGATCGGCGCTGGCCTGTTCGTCGGCTCCGGGGCGGGCGTCGCGGCGGCCGGCCCGTCGATCGTGCTGGCGTTCGCCGCTTCCGGCCTGCTGGTCATGCTGGTGATGCGGATGCTCGGTGAGATGTCGGCCGCGCACCCGGCGTCGGGTTCCTTCTCGGTGCACGCCGAGCGGGCGCTGGGCCCGTGGGCGGGCTTCACCGCGGGGTGGATCTTCTGGGTGCTGCTGTGCGTCGCGGTGGCCGCCGAGGCGATCGGTGCCGCGGCGATCATGCAGACCTGGTTCCCGGGCAGCGCGGCGTGGATGTGGGTGGCGCTGTTCATGGCGGTGTTCTGCGGCACGAACCTGGCGTCGGTCCGCAACTTCGGCGAGTACGAGTTCTGGTTCGCGGCGCTGAAGGTGCTGGCGATCGTCGCGTTCCTGGTCCTGGGTGTACTGGCCGTCGCGGGACTGCTGCCGGGCACCGACTCGCCGGGCGTCAGCAACCTCACCGGGGCGGGCGGCTTCTTCCCCAACGGCTCCGAGGGCCTGGTGGTGGGGCTGCTCGCGTCGGTGTTCGCCTACGGCGGTCTGGAGACGGTGTCCATCGCGGCGGCGGAGTCGGAGAACCCGGTGCGCGGTGTCGCGTCGGCGGTGCGCACGGCGATGTGGCGGATCGCCGTCTTCTACGTCGGCTCCATGCTGGTGATCGTGACGCTGATCCCCTGGGACGACCCGTCGGTGCTGTCCGGCCCGTACGCCGCAGTCCTGGACCACCTGGGCATTCCGGCGGCCGGTCAGGTGATGAACGTCGTGGTGCTGGTGGCGCTGCTGTCCGCCATGAACGCCAACATCTACGGCGCGTCCCGGATGTCGTACTCGCTGGTCTCCCGTGGGGAGGGGCCGGCCTTTCTCGGCCGGATCAGCGGCGGGGTGCCGCGCCGGACCGTGCTGGCCTCGTCCGCGTTCGGTTTTGTCGCGGTGCTGCTGAGCTTCTGGTGGCCGGACACGGTGTTCGCGTGGCTGCTCAACATGGTGGGCGCGGCGGTGCTGGTCGTCTGGGGCTTCATCGCCGTCTCCCAACTGCGCAGCCGGCGGCGTCTGGAGCGGCAGGCGCCGGAGCGCCTGGTGGTGCGGATGTGGCTGTTCCCGTTCCTCACCTGGGTGGCCCTGGCCGGGATCGCCGGCATCCTGCTGCTGATGCTGCGGGACGGCGACACCCGGGTGCAGCTGTACTGCACCGGCGGACTGACGCTGGCGCTCGCCGCGACGGGCCTGTGGCGGCAGCGGCGCGCGGCGGCCGCCCGCTGACGGAGGCCGGTGGGA
>NZ_BAAHCA010000951.1:0-1827 GCF_054776295.1 Streptomyces sparsus | reverse complement strand
GACCGGGCAGCGGCGGCTCCGGGTCCGGACTGCGCGGAAGCGCTCAGCCGTCGGCCATCGCCCTCGGAGGCGGGGGCGCGGGCGACGCGTCGGGCACGGGGATCTCCGCCCAGACGGTGTGGCCGTGGCAGCGGTGCCGGTCGCCCCAGGAGACGCAGAGCGCGTCGACCAGGAAGAGTCCCCTGCCGCCTTCGTCCAGGTCGAACGAGGGATGGCGCCAGCGGGCCCGCACCCGGCCGACGTCCACGCCGGTGCCGGCGTCGCTGACCTCGATGCGCACCGCACTCCGCCGGTCGCCCGTGCGGCGCAGCAGCACGGTCACCACCAGCGGCGGTGTGCCGTGCCGTACGGCGTTGGACAGCAGTTCCGTCCAGACCAGTTGCGCGTCGTCGGAGACGTCGCTCATGCCCCACGACTGGAGCCGGCGCCGGATCTCACCGCGCAGGGCCGGCACGCAGGCAGGCCAGTCGTGGAGAGGACGGCCGCCGGAGGAAGGACCGTCGAGTTGGAGGTGGAGAGGGGTGTCCTGCGGTGGGGTGTCCTGCGGTGGGGTTTTCATGGCCGGAATCCCTTATCAGTGGATATAAGGTATTCGGCCCCGTTCGCCCGGCGGATGTGTTCACCGGGCGAAAAAGTTGCGGAAATGTCGGCAGCCCGGGACGGCCGACTGCGGAGCAGTTCGACGCCCGCCCCCGGGCGGGGGCGGGCGGGGGAGATGCCGGCGCACGCGTCGGGCGTCGGGCCGGGCGGCCGTCAGACGTCGAGTTGGTCGGCGACGGCGCGGAGCATGCCGGCGATCTTGTGGCCGTGCTGCCGGTCCGGGTACCGGCCGCGCTCCAACTGCTGGGAGACCCCGTCCAGCAGGGTGGACAGATCCTGGACGATCGACGCCAACTCGTCCGGCTTGCGGCGCTGGGCGGCGGCCACGGAGGGAGCCGGGTCGAGCAGCGTCAGCGAGAGCGCCTGGTCACCGCGCTGGCCGGCCACCACCCCGAACTCGACCCGCTGGCCCGGTTTGAGGGCTTCCACGCCGCTGGGCAGCACGGATGAGTGCACGAAGACGTCCCCGCCGTCGTCGCGGGAGAGAAAGCCGAAGCCCTTCTCACTGTTGAACCACTTGACCTTGCCGGTAGGCACGTCTGTCCTCGTCCTCGTAGCTCGTCGGTCGATCCGGTCGGTCGTCACCGGTCCTGGAGGGTTCCGGCCCGATGGACCTGGTCTGGTGGGCAGGGTTCAGCGCCCCCGTAGCGTCGAACGGAGCCCCGCAACCCCCCTGGTTGCGCCCTTCGGCCCCGCACAGGCTCGACAGAGCACTGCGGCGGGCCGCTCGACCCGCCATGACTCAAGGTTAATCTTCCGTCGCCCGCTGACAAGATGCTCCGGGCCGTTCCTCCGCGCACCTGCCCACCGGCTTACCCTGGACGGGTGAGCAATACACCAGTCCTCCGGGGGACGTCCCCGTCGTCCGCCGCCACCGCGGAGCAGGGACGTGCCGGTGATCTGCTGGTGCGGATCGGCGGGGTCGTCTTCGCCGTCGGTGCGCTGGCCACCCTCGTCACGTTCGCGCCGCTGTTCCTGGGCACCGAGCGGTTCCCGCCGATCGCGTACTTCGTCTGCATGCTGATGGGGCTGGGCTTCGCGCTCGCCGCGGCGGGCCTGCTGCGGTCCGCCGCCGAGCAGCGGCGTCAGGCGGGTGCTTCGGTGCGGGAGCTCTCCGAGCGGTAGCGGTCCAGCCAGTCGGGGAACGCCAGCAGGTCGGGCAGCACGACGTGTGCGCCGGCCGCGTGCAGTTCCGCGGCCGAGCACGGCCCGGTGGCCACCGCGACC
>NZ_BAAHCA010000950.1:0-1827 GCF_054776295.1 Streptomyces sparsus | reverse complement strand
GGGCCGGCACGCCGTAGCGGTCGCCGAGCGCCGCCGCGGCTTCCGGGCGGCGTCCCCAGACGCCGGCCAGTTCGGCGTCCGGGTGGGTGGCCAGGGCGGCGGCGTGGGTGTGTTCGGCCCAGTGGCCGGTGCCGAGCAGACCGAATCTCATGCGCCCTCCCCCACCTGGGCGGAGCGGTAGGCGTCCCGGTCCAGGTCGGTGACGTGCACGGAGGCGTCCAGCCTGCGGCCGGCGGCGGGGGTGAGCAGGCGGGTGGTGAGTTCCAGTACGGCGTCGGCGAGCCGGGCCTTGACCTCGCGGGTGCGGCCGGCGAGCAGCGCCACCTCGATGTGGACCATGTCGGTGAGGCGGGAGGCGTCCGAGCCGTCGGCGATGACGCAGTGCTCGATCTGCCGGAAGCGGGTCTTGCAGCCGGCGGTCGTGGCGCCTGCCGTGGCGACCACCACCGCGTGGAGTTCGGCGGCGAAGGCCTGGTGGTCGAGGGAGTCGGCGAGGGGCGCGGAGTAGTCGACGGTGAGGTGCGGCACTCGTGACCTTTCGGTGGGGTGGGCGTCGCTCCACCCTAAGGGGCTGTTCTGACGCTGCCCGGCTGCCCGGCGCCGGGCAGCTCACACCGGCTCGGAGGCCCGGCGCGGTGCAGTTCACACCGGCTTAACGGACGGGCAACGGGAGGGAAACCGCAGCTCGTGAAGGTACTGGCTGTGCGGCACCCGCTGACAACCGCCCAACGCTGTGGTGAGGACGAACGCCCGTGAGTTACAAGGCCGAGTACATCTGGATCGACGGCACCGCGCCGAGTGCGAAGCTCCGCTCCAAGACGAAGATCCTCGCGGACGGCGCGGAGCCGGGGGTGTGGGGCTTCGACGGGTCCAGCACCAACCAGGCCGAGGGGCACGCCTCGGACCGTGTGCTGAAGCCGGTGGTCTCCTACCCGGACCCGATCCGGGGCGGGGACCACCTGCTGGTGCTGTGCGAGGTCTTCCACATCGACGACACCCCGCACGAGTCCAACACCCGTGCGCTGCTGCGGCCGGTGGCGGAGCGGTTCGCCGCGCAGGAGCCGCTGTTCGGCATCGAGCAGGAGTACACCTTCTTCGAGGGCAGCCGGCCGCTGGGCTTTCCCGAGGGCGGCTTCCCCGCTCCGCAGGGCGGCTACTACTGCGGTGTCGGCGCGGACGAGATCTTCGGCCGCGAGATCGTGGAGAAGCACCTGGACAACTGCCTGGCCGCCGGGCTCGGCATCTCCGGCATCAACGCCGAGGTGATGCCGGGGCAGTGGGAGTTCCAGGTCGGTCCGCTGTCGCCGCTGGAGGTGGCCGACCAGCTGTGGGTCGCCCGCTGGCTGCTGTACCGGACGGCGGAGGACTTCGGGGTGTCCGCGACGCTGGACGCCAAGCCCGCCAAGGGCGACTGGAACGGCGCCGGCGCGCACACCAACTTCTCGACCCGGGCGATGCGTGAGGGGTACGACGCGATCCTCGCGGCCTGCGAGTCGCTGGGCAAGGGCGACAAGCCGGCCGAGCACATCCGGAACTACGGCGCGGGCGTGGAGACCCGGCTGACCGGCGCGCACGAGACGGCGCCCTGGAACGAGTACAGCTACGGCGTCTCCGACCGCGGGGCCTCGGTGCGGATCCCGTGGCAGGTCGAGGCGGAGAAGAAGGGCTACATCGAGGACCGCCGTCCCAACGCCAACGTGGACCCGTACGTGGTGACGCGGCTGATGGTGGACACCGTCTGCACCGAGCTGGACACGCTCGACCTGGTGTGAGCCGCCCGCCCGGCTGACCGGTGCGGGACGGCCGCAGCCGGGTGCCGGGGACCGT
>NZ_BAAHCA010000949.1:0-1834 GCF_054776295.1 Streptomyces sparsus | reverse complement strand
CGCGGCACCGGGCTCAGCGTCGGGCGCCGACCCCTCGGACCCCGCCCCGTCGGGCCGGCCGGGCTCCTCGGTTTGCTCGGCCTCCGGAGGGTTGGTGTCCCCCTCGTGCCGGCTGGGGCGGTGTTCCGACGGGCCGTCAGCCCTTGCCTGCGCCGCGCTGCCGCCGGCCCCCGCGTTCTCGGCCGCGCCGTTCCCCGCTGCGCTCTCGTCGGCTGTGCCTCGGGCGTTCTCGCTGCTCACGATCTGCTTCTGCTCCCGCTCGACCGGCCGGTTCCGGTGAGGCCCGGCCCCAGAGCGGCATCCTACGGCCCGGCGTCCGGGCCGGTGCCTGTGGGAGTATCGGCGAACCTCCGCGGACGCGCGGTGATCCCGTGCGCCCCGCTCTCGACGCACGCCCCCCGAGGAGTCGTTCCGATGGCGCACAACGCCCTGGCGACCACAGTCGCCGCGCTGATGCCGCAGGCCCGCACCGAACTGGCGGAACTGGTCCGCTTCCGTTCGGTCGCCGACCCCGAGCAGTTCCCGCCCCAGGAGTGCGAGGCAGCCGCCTCCTGGATCGCGGACATGCTGCGCGCCGAGGGCTTCGACGACGTCGCCCTGCTCGACACTCCGGACGGCACCCGGTCCGTCTACGGACTGCTCCCCGGCCCGGTGGGCGCCCCGACCGTGCTGCTGTACGCGCACTACGACGTGCAGCCGCCCGGCGACGAGGCCGCCTGGCTGTCGCCGCCCTTCGAGCTGACCGAGCGGGACGGCCGCTGGTACGGGCGCGGTGCCGCCGACTGCAAGGGCGGACTGCTGATGCACCTGCTCGCGCTGCGCGCACTGCGCGCCAACGGCGGGGTGCCGGTCACCGTGAAGCTGATCGCCGAGGGCTCGGAGGAACAGGGCACCGGCGGGCTGGAGCGCTACGCCGAGGCCCACCCGGAGCTGCTGGCCGCCGACGCCGTCGTGGTCGGCGACTCCGGCAACTTCCGTGCCGGGCTGCCCACCGTCACCGGCGTGCTGCGCGGTATGACGTTGCTGCGGGTCCGTGTCGACACCCTCGAAGGCGCCCTGCACTCCGGCCAGTTCGGCGGTGCCGCGCCGGACGCGCTGGCCGCCCTGATCCGGGTGCTGGACTCGCTGCGCGCCGAGGACGGCTCGACGACGGTGGACGGCCTGACGTCCGACGCCGTCTGGGAGGGCCTTCAGTACCCGCCGGAGGACTTCCGCCGGGACGCCAAGGTGCTGGACGGCGTGGAGTTGATCGGCTCCGGCACGGTGGCCGACCGGATCTGGGCCCGGCCCGCCGTGACGGTGCTGGGCATCGACTGCCCGGCCGTGGTGGGTGCCACGCCGTCGGTGCAGCCCACCGCGCGGGCCGTGGTCAGCCTGCGGGTACCACCGGGCGTCGACGCGGGCGAGGCCGGCAAGCTGCTCACCGAGCACCTGCACGCCCACACCCCGTGGGGCGCGCGGGTGGCGGTCGAGCGGATCGGCGAGGGCCAGGCGTTCCGGGCCGACACCGGCAGTCCCGCCTACACCGCGATGGCCGAGGCCATGCGGGAGGCGTACGACGGCGTGGAGATGGCGGTCGCCGGCCAGGGCGGCTCGATCCCGCTGTGCAACACCCTGTCGGCGCTCTACCCGGACGCGGAGATCCTGCTGACCGGGCTCAGCGAGCCGCAGGCGCAGATCCACGCGGTGAACGAGAGCGTCTCCCCCGAGGAGCTGGAACGCATGTCCGTCGCCGAGGCGCTGTTCCTGCTCGGGTACGCCCGCGCCGCCCGCTGACCCCGCGGCGCCGCTCCCCCGCCCGCCCGCTCCCGCCGCCTTCGAGGTGGCCGGGGCG
>NZ_BAAHCA010000948.1:0-1836 GCF_054776295.1 Streptomyces sparsus | reverse complement strand
CAGCCGCGGCCTGCCCACCGACGCCCTGACGTCCGGGCTGCCCACCAAGCAGCTCCTGGGCGGCCTGCCCACCGAGGGGCTGACCGGCGGCAAGTTCTCCAGCCAGGTCACCGGTGACCTGGCGGGCGGCCTGCCCGCCTGAGCCGGGCAGGGCCACTGCCGCAGTCGCGCAGGGGCTCGCTCCGGTCGGGTGCCCGGCACGACGGCGGCCCGCCGCGCACGCGGGACCACCCGCCAGGGTGGCCTGCGAGCGGGGACGGGCCGCTGTGGCCGTCGCGGCATCACCAGGCGCTGCCGGCCTTCTCATCCGGCAACATCACCCACAGGGCGATGTACAGCAGGAACTGCGGGCCGGGCAGCAGGCACGACACCACGAAGATCACTCGCATCGTGGTCGCCGAGATGCCGAAGCGACGGGCCAGCCCGGCGCACACACCGGCGATCATCCGGTTTTCCTGAGGGCGGGAGAGTGCGGCCATGACGTGACTCCTTCGTTGGATCCGCTCGTCTTCGTCCGACGCGTCGGCGCTGCTGTCCGGGTGCCCGGTCGAACGGGTCCGGACGCGGCCTTCCGGGAGGTTTTCCCGAGCCTCCGGGAAGTTTCCCGGTATGCGTCAAACGTAGGGCGCGCGAGGCCGGGAGGCGTCGGCCCACGGGGCGATGTCGACCCTGGTCGCTCTCGGGGTCAGACCCTGAGAGCCCCGGACCGTCCGCCGCACGGCGGCGCCGACCTCCACCTGCCGCAGCGCCCCCCGCCGCAGCGCCCCCCGCGCCAGCGGGTAGAGCAGCAGGTGCCCCAGCGCGACACCGGTGGTGTTGAGCAGCAGCGAGTCGACGTTGAGCATCTGGCCGGGACCGGTCGAGCGCAGCACCTCCAGGCCGAGCGCGAGCAGCCCGCCGGCCAGCACCGTGCGGACGAAGGACCCGACCCAGGAGCCGAGCCTGCCGGAGGCGACGGGCAGCAGCGCTCCCAGCGGTGCCAGCAGCAGCAGGTCACCGCCGAGCGCCCGCAGCGCCTCGCGGGGGCCGCGGGAGAGCTCCCGTTCGATGGTGGCGAAGAGCTGCACGCTGGCCGGGTCCATCCACGGGACGGACAGGGGTCGCAGCGTCAACCAGCCGACGAACAGCAGGTATCCGCCGAGGAGTACAAGACCTGCTGTCCGGAGCCGTGGGGCGGCACTACCGCCAGGTCGATGACGCTGCACGGGGAGGAGGACGCCGGTGGTCGGCGGGGCGGTTCCCGGCTGTTCGCCGTGTCACCCGCAGGGCCCCGTGGCGCCGGTCACAACGGCACTCCGGCGCTCTGCGCGGCGTCCGAGGAGGTGCGCAGCTCGGTGGAGCAGGTGTAGCGGCGGAGCGGTTCGTCGGTTTCGGCCGCCGGGCCGCCGAGCACCACGCGCCCGTTGTCGTCGGCAAGGGCGGTGTCGGCGTAGCTGCACACGAGCTGCCCCAGCGCGAAGGACGGCAGCTCCGCCGGGTTGCGGCTCAGCCGCAGCGCGCTCCGCGGGTCGCCCGCCGCCGGGCCGTTGACCCGCAGCTGGTCGGGCACCGCGGTGCTGAACCCGAACTGCCGCTCGCGCTTTCCGGGTTCGCGCCGCAGCTCGGCGAGCAGCGTGCGGGCGACGGTGAGCCGTTCGGCGGGGGTGCCGCCGCGGGGCAGCTCCAGCCGGCGTTCCACGTCCACCACTCGTGAGCTGCACACCAGGGAGACGCGGGTGGCGGTGCCGCCGTCGGGGGCGTCGGTGCTGTCGCCCGTCAGCGCGCAGGCGACCCGGGTCGGTGCGGGGCCGGAGTCGACCGGCACCGAGGTGGCCCGGATGCCGCAGCCGGCGAGTG
>NZ_BAAHCA010000947.1:0-1837 GCF_054776295.1 Streptomyces sparsus | reverse complement strand
CCCCCGCCGCGGGCCGGGGGCCGGCGCCGGGGCTCTGCGCCCCGTGGGTGTCCGGGGCCGCGGAGTCGGGCCTGAGGCCCACCGAGGGGTTGACGGTGAGCACACTGCCGGGCAGTTCGGCGAGTCGGCGTCGGGCGATCTTGCCGGCGGCGGTGCGGGGGATCTCGTCGACGGTTCGGAACTCGTCGGGCACCTTGAAGTAGGACAGTTCGCGGCGGCAGGTCTCCAGGAGCAGCTGCGGTTCGATGCCGCCGGGACCCGGTACGAGGTAGGCGATCGGCACCTCACCGAGCACGGGGTGCCGCACGCCGGCGACACCTGCGTCGGCCACTCCCGGAATGCGGCTCAGGACCTGCTCGATCTCACCCGGGTGGATGTTCTCGCCGCCCCGGACGATGAGTTCCTTCACCCGGCCGGTGATCGTCACGAACCCGTCCGCGTCCTGGCGGGCCAGGTCGCCGGTGCGGTACCAGCCGTCGGAGAGGACGGCGCTGGTGGCCTCGGGGTCGTTGTGGTAGCCGGCCATGAGGGCCGGACTGTTCACCCACACCTCGCCCTCCTCGCCGGGGGCCGCCTCGGCGCCGCTGCGGGGATCGGTCAGGCGCAGCGTCAGCCCGGGCAGCGGCCGTCCGCAGGAGCCGGGGACGCGCGGCCCGTCCGGGGTGTGCGTGGTGATCGCGCCCCCGGTCTCGGTGCTGCCGTAGCTGTCGACGAGGTGGATGCCGAAGGCCTCCTCGAACTCCTCGTGCAGCGACGCCGGGCAGAGAGAGCCCGCCGCCATGCAGACCCGCAGGTCGGGCAGCGTGTCACCGGTCTCCCGCGCCACCTCGACCATGCGGCGGTACAGCGTGGGCACGCCGACCAGGAACGTGGTGCGGTGCTCGCGCGCCGCCAGCATGATCTCGTCGGCGGCGCCGCCTTCGACGATGTGCGTGCAGGCGCCCACCGCCAGCACGCCGAGCACGCCGATGTTGTGCGACACCGCGTGGTGGAGCGGCATCGGCCAGAGCACGCGGTCGTGCTCGTCCAGACCGAGGAGGGGCGCGTTGCACACCGCCGTGGCCCAGAGCGACTTGCGCTGGGTGGACACCACACCCTTGGGCCGACCGGTGGTGCCCGAGGTGTAGAGCATCCACGCGGGCTCGTCCAGGTCGAGGTCGTCGCGCGCGGAGCCGTCCGGCGGCAGCGTCGCCAGGTCCTCGAACAGCGGTGTGCCGGCGGCCTCGTGGCCGTCGGCCGCTCCGACGGCCACGGCCCGAACCGGGGGGCCGCCCGCCGTGACCCGCCGAAGCTGGTCGAGGCGGGCGCCCTCGGTGACGACGAGGACGGCGCCGCTGTCGGTGAGGTGGTGCCCGAGTTCGGCGTCGGTCGTCTGCGGGTCGACGGGCACCCCGACGGCTCCGGCGCGGGCGACGGCCAGGTAGCCCTCCACCATCTCCACCCGGTTGCCCATGCGCAGCAGTACCCGGTCGCCGCGGTTCACCCCGAGGTCGGCCAGGTGCCCGGCGAGCCGGCGGGTGCGCGCCTCCAACTCCCCGTACGTGACGGCCCGACGCGCGTCCCTGAACGCCGGTCGGCCCGGGAGGCGGCGGGCGTTGCGGGCCAGCAGCTCGTGCAGCGGCCTGATCAGCTCATTACGCGACATGTCGCTCACGCCTGTCGGGTCCAATCGCATCGGAGACGGAAGTGCTGGGCGCCGTTCGAACCCGGCGGGCCGGGCCGCCCCGACACGCGCGCGGGGGCGGCACCAGGGTGCGCAGCGCCAGTATCACCAGGTCTCCGCTAGGGGTTTGCCTAGCGTTCCGGCCGGCCCGCCCCGACTCGGGCGGGCCGCCGG
>NZ_BAAHCA010000946.1:0-1843 GCF_054776295.1 Streptomyces sparsus | reverse complement strand
GGCGCCGTTCGCCGTCCCGCGCGGGTCCCACTCGGCCGGCCCCGTCCGGACGACGGCCGTCCGTCACTCGACCCGCGACTCCGCGGGCTGCTCGGACTCCTCGTCGGGCAGGTGCACGTCGTTCACCGCGATGTTGACCTCGACGACCTCCAGGCCCGTCATGCGCTCCACGGCCGCGATGACGTTCTCCCGCACGTCGTGCGCCACGTCCGGGATGGGCACGCCGTACTCCACGACGATGTCCAGGTCCAGTGCCGTCTGGCGCTCGCCGACCTCGACCTTCACCCCGCGCGTCACGTTCGGCCGTCCGCCCGGCACCCGGTCCCGGACCGCGCCGAGGGTGCGGGCCAGCCCGCCGCCGAGCGCGAACACGCCCGGCACCTCGCGCGCCGCCATGCCGGCGATCTTCTCGACCACGCCGTCGGCGATGGACGTCTTGCCGCGTGAGGAGCCCTGGTCACCGGAGGTGTCCACGTGCACGGTGGTGCTTCCCGCCGAGCGGTTCCGGTGCTCGGCGGACTGCTCGCTGGAGGCCTGCGGTGCGGTGACGGACGCCGACTTCACTGCCATGGAAGTGTCTCCTGTCGCTCGTGAGGATGATCGTTCGGGTGATGACCGGTGGTGACGGTGCGCTGCTCGATGCCGCTCGTGCGCCTCGGCGCCGCTGGTGAGCGCTGTGTCGCCGCTACTGCTTTCCGCACTCCTCCGGTCGCACTCCCGTACTGCTTGCCCTACGCCTCGATGGTGCCGCATCCGCCCTGTCCGGCAACTCCCCTGCCCTGCTTGCCGGTTGCCGGGCCGGCGGTGCCGGCGGCCGCACCGGACGCCGCTCCTCCGACGCACCCGGTCGTGTCATTCCGCCGCGAGGGCGGTTTCCCGCTCGCGCAGACGGTGACCCGGCCCGGTGATGACTTGGACCCGTAACGTCGGCGATCGTCACGCGCCGGGAGGAACTTCTTCGAATTCCTTCCTTCGTTCGCCGCTTCCGGGTTTCGTCGACGGCCGATCGGTGCCGCACGCGTGATGATGGGCGGGTGAACGTGTCCGACCGCGGAGAGCAGCAGTTCGTGAGCGAGCACCCCCGCGGCGCCCCGGAGGGGCACGGCGTGGGGAACGTGACAGGAGAGGAGCCGGCACGTGCCGGAGGACGATGAGGCACCGGGCGCCGCGCCGGGCGCGCAGTCGGAGCTGAGCGACGCTCTGCTGGCCGCGCGTGCGGGAGAGGGCGACGAGGATGCGTTCGAGGTCCTCGTCCGGCGGCACAGCCCCGTACTGACCAGCCTCGGCATGCGCATGCTCGGCAGCCGGGCCGACGCCGAGGACGCGGTGCAGGAGGCGTTCGTCAGCGCCTGGCGACGCCTGCCGGAGTTCCGCGGCGACGCGGCGTTCCTCACCTGGATGTACCGCATCGTGACCAACCGCTGCCTCAACCTGCTGCGGGCCAGGAGACCGACCGAGCAACTCGACGCGGTCGGTGAGCCCAGCGCTCCCGACCACGGCTCGTCCCCGGCCAGGGCGGCGGAGACGACCGCGGCGGTGAAGGACCTCACCGAGGCGCTCGCCCGGCTCAGCCCCGAGCAGCGGGCATGCTGGGTGCTTCGGGAACTGCACGGACTCGGCTACCGGGAGATCGCGGGTGTCGTCGGCATCAGCGAGCAGGCGGTCAGGGGCAGGATCTTCCGCGTACGGCGCTACCTGACGGAGGCGATGAGCGCATGGCGATGAGCGCGACCCCCGACCCCGAGCGGGATCGCCCGGGCGACGCCGCGCCCGGGAACACCCGGCCCGAGCCGCCGGACCGCACCACGACGGACCACGGCCCCGCGGACGGCACTCCCGCGAG
>NZ_BAAHCA010000945.1:0-1843 GCF_054776295.1 Streptomyces sparsus | reverse complement strand
CCGGCGGCGCCGGCCCGTCCGACGGTCGGACGCCGTGCGCCGCCGTCCCCGAGCACCCCTTAGGGTAAGAGCCACCATGGCGAACAAGACATTCGACGAGCTCTTCGCCGAGCTCCAGCGCAAGGCCGCCACCGGCGACCCCAGCACCTCCCGTACCGCGGAACTCGTGTCCGCCGGCGTGCACACCATCGGCAAGAAGGTCGTCGAGGAGGCCGCCGAGGTGTGGATGGCCGCCGAGCACGAGGGCGCCGACCGTACCGCCGAGGAGATCTCCCAGCTGCTGTACCACCTTCAGGTGATGATGGTCGCCCGCGGGATCTCGCTCGACGACGTATACGCTCACCTCTGATCCCGCCGGGCAGCCGCCCGCACCGACGCACACCACACCCACCACCGTCGCAGTACCTCACGTGAAGGAAGCCCCACCCATGTTGCGCATCGCCGTCCCGAACAAGGGTTCACTCTCCGAGCCTGCGTCGGCGATGCTCCATGAGGCCGGCTACCGGCAGCGCAAGGACCGCCGGGAACTCGTGCTGGTCGACTCGGTCAACGACGTCGAGTTCTTCTTCCTGCGCCCGCGCGACATCGCGGTGTACGTCGGCTCGGGCAAGCTCGACATCGGCATCACCGGCCGCGACCTGCTGCTCGACTCCGGCGCGGACGCCGAGGAGATCCTCCAGCTCGGCTTCGCCGCCTCCACCTTCCGCTACGCGACGCGGCCCGGAACCGCCTCCCACGTCAGCGAGTTCGGCGGCATGACGGTGGCTACGTCCTTCTCCGGCCTGGTCGCCAAGCACCTCGCCGACCACGGCGTGGAAGCCTCTGTCGTCCGGCTCGACGGCGCCGTGGAGACGGCCATCCAGCTCGGCGTCGCCCAGGTCATCGCGGACGTGGTGGAGACCGGTACCACGCTGCGCAACGCCGGCCTGGAGATCATCAGCGAGCCCATCCTGGAGTCCGAGGCGGTGGTCGTGCGACGCCACGGCGCCCCCGCCGACGACCCCAAGGTGCAGCAGTTCCTGCGCCGCATGCACGGCGTGCTGGTCGCCAGGCGCTACGTGATGATGGACTACGACATCCGGGCCGAGCACGTGGAGAAGGCCGTTCAGCTGACGCCCGGACTGGAGTCGCCGACGGTCTCCCCGCTGCACGACAAGGGCTGGGTGGCGGTCCGCTCGATGGTCCCCACCGCGGACGCCCAGGGCATCATGGACGACCTGTACGACATGGGTGCCCGCGCCATTCTCACCACCACGATCCACGCCTGCCGGATCTGATCCACGCCTGCCGGATCCGATCCGCACCGAGCCCGGAGAAGCACCTGTGCCCCCCGCAGACCCCCACCCGAGCCTGCCCGCCACCTTCCGGCCCACCCGGACCAGAGTCGTCCTGCTCGGCGTGGGGGTCGCGATCCTCGCGGTGCTCACCGTCATCGCGCTGCTGCTCGAAGGGTTGGGCCTGGGGGAGCGGCTGACGTTCATCGCCACCGGCCTGCTCTTCTTCGCCGTGCTCGCCCTGCTCGGCCGGCCGCACGTCACGGCGGACGAGGGCGGCGTGACGGTCGTCAACCTCACCACCAAGCGGCGGCTGGAGTGGCCGGAGATCCTCAACGTGCACCTGCGCTCGGGTGATCCCTGGGTGTTCCTGGACCTCGCGGACGGCAGCAGCCTGCCCGTCATGGGCATCCAGCCGGGCATCAACAAGCGTCAGGCCATCGAGGACGCCGGGGCACTGCGGGCGCTCGCCGAGCGCTACGGCACCGGCGGCGGGCCCGCTGACGCCTGACCGGCGGAACGCACCGGCGCACCCGCCCGAGTGGTCCCGGCCCATCCGCCACGCCGCC
>NZ_BAAHCA010000944.1:0-1847 GCF_054776295.1 Streptomyces sparsus | reverse complement strand
GAACTGGACGAGGGGGCGCTGCTGCTCAGCCGCACCGTCTCGGCGGAGGGCCGTTCCCGGGCCCACGTCGGCGGGCGCTCGGTGCCCGTCGGGCTGCTGGCCGAACTCAGCGACGACCTCGTGGCCGTGCACGGCCAGACCGACCAGCAGGGCCTGCTGCGCCCCGCACGTCAACGGCAGGCGCTGGACCGCTACGCCGGCGCGGCCGTGTCCGGTCCGCTGACCGAGTACACCGCCGCCTACCGGCGGCTGCGCACCCTCACCGCGGAGCTGGACGAGATCACGACCCGGGCCAGGGAACGCGCCCAGGAAGCGGACCAGCTGCGCTTCGGACTGCAGGAGATCGCTGCCACCGAACCCCAGCCCGGCGAGGACACCGACCTGGCCGCCGAAGCCGAGCGGCTCGGCCACGGTGAGGCGCTCGCCTCGGCTGCGACGGCCGCCCACGCCGCGCTGGCCGGCGATCCCGCGGACCTGGAGATCGTGGACGCCGGCACCCTCGTCGCCGGCGCGCACCGGGAGCTGGAGGCCGTCCGCGCCCACGACCCGGAGCTGGCCCACCTCGCGGACCGGCTCGGCGAGGTCCACATCCTGCTCTCCGACATCGCCGGTGAGCTCGCCGGCTACGCCGACAACCTCGACTCCGACCCGTTGCGGCTCGCCACCGTGGAGGAGCGCCGCGCCCAGCTCGCGCACCTGACCCGCAAGTACGGGGAGAACGCCACCGAGGTGCTGCGCTGGGCCGAGGAGAGCGCCCAGCGGCTGGCCGAGCTGGAGGGCGACGACGAGCGCATCGGCGAACTGACCGCCGAACGCGACGCGCTGCGCGTCGAACTGGGCCTGCTGGCGGGGGCCCTCACCGCCGCCCGGACGGAGGCCGCCCGGCGGTTCGCCGAGGCCGTCACCGCGGAACTCGCCGAGCTGGCCATGCCGCACGCCCGCATCACCGTCGAGGTGCGGCAGAACGAGACCGACGACCCGGACGCCGGCATCGAGTCCGACGGCCGGCTGGTCGCGTTCGGACCGCACGGCGTCGACGACGTGGAACTGCACCTGGCGCCGCACCCGGGCGCGCCGCCGCGCCCGGTCGCCAAGGGCGCCTCGGGCGGTGAGCTGTCCCGGGTGATGCTCGCCGTGGAGGTCGTCTTCGCCGGTGCCGACCCCGTCCCGACCTACCTGTTCGACGAGGTGGACGCCGGGGTCGGCGGCAAGGCCGCCGTGGAGGTCGGCCGCCGGCTGGCCAGGCTGGCGCGGTCGGCGCAGGTCGTGGTGGTCACCCACCTCCCGCAGGTCGCCGCCTTCGCCGACCGCCACCTGCTGGTGGAGAAGACCGACGACGGCTCCGTCACCCGCAGCGGGGTTCAGGCGCTCACCGGTGAGGACCGGGTGCGGGAGCTGTCCCGGATGCTCGCCGGGCAGGAGGACTCCGAACTCGCCCGGGCGCACGCCGAGGAGCTGCTGGCGGCAGCACGCACCGACGGCTGACACGGCGGTCACCCGCCGGACACCGAACGGGTGACGGCGGGTCCCGCCCCCGACAGCCCGCCGTCCGCGGTGGCCCCGCCCGGGCCCCGCGGCTGGCATCCTGAGGAACAGGTCCCGGCCGCCCCCCGCGCTCGCGCACCGCTGTCCCGATCACAGGAGCCCCAACCGTTGTGAGCTGCACCTCCGCACCGTCCCCGCACGGCCGGGCGCCGCTGCACACCGTCCAGATCCTCGGCGGCGGCAGCGCCGGCACCGGCGCGCACGTCCGCTCATTGTCGGCCGGGCTGGTCGCCAGGGGCCTGCGGGTCACCGTGTGCGCCCCGGGGGAGGCCGAGCTGAGCCACCGGTTCACCGGCGCGGGA
>NZ_BAAHCA010000943.1:0-1852 GCF_054776295.1 Streptomyces sparsus | reverse complement strand
GGGACCGGGTCGCGGGGGCGGCGGGGGGCCGCCGGGCCGGTCGGCGGGCCGCAGTAAAGTCACTGGCATGTTCACCCCGCTGACGGTCGCGGTCGCCGTGGCCGCTCTCGTGCTGGCCGCCTGGTGCGGCCATGCGGCCTACCGGGACCAGCCGACCAAGGACTGGCACTTCGCCGGCATGCTGGCCGTCACCGTGCTGGCGCTCGTTCAGCTGCTGATCGGTGTCGTGCGCGTCGCCCGTGGCGCGGAGCCGGCCGACGGGTCGGTGATCTTCTTCTCGTACCTGGCGGGCGCCGCGGCGGCGGTTCCGGCGGTCGCCTTCCTGTCGCTGGCCGAGCGCACCCGCTGGGGGTCGGCCACGGTCGCCGCCGGCGCCGTCGTGCTGGCCGTGTTGCAGGTGCGGCTGCACGACATCTGGGGAGGCGGCGGTGCGTGAGCCCCGCGCGGCCGTCGGGACGGGCATCGGCACCGGGCCGGGGCGGCTGCTGGTGCTGCTGTACGCGGTGTTCACGGTGGGAGCCGCGTCCCGTTCGGCGTTCCAGCTGTCCACCCGCTTCCACGAGGCGCCGCTGCCGTACCTGCTGTCCGCCGTCGCCGCACTGGTGTATGGCTTCATCACCGTCGCCCTGGTGCGTGGCGGAGAGGGCGCGCGACGGGCGGCGCTGGCCTGCTGCGTCGCGGAACTGACCGGGGTGCTGGCGGTCGGCACCTGGACGGTGCTGGATCCGTCGGCGTTCCCGGACTCCACCGTCTGGTCGGACTACGGGCGCGGCTACCTGTTCCTGCCGCTGGTGCTGCCCGTCGTCGGGCTGTTCTGGCTGCGCCGGCCACGGACCGCCTGACGCGGCACGGCCCCGCCCGGCTCGCCGTTCTGTCCCCGTTTCCCGGCGGGCCCCGGGCCGCCCTTAGCGGGCGGCCGGGGCCGGACGGGAACCGTCAGGCGCTGGCCACGTAGGCGTGCGCCACCGCTTCCTTCTCCAGGGTGATCACGCTGAGCCTCGGCGACACCCGCTCGGTGGCCGCCGGCACGTAGCCGCAGCGCCGGTACAGGCGCAGGTTGCCGTCGCTGCGGTGGCCGGTGAACAGGCGGAAGCGGGTCGCGCCCCGCTCCCGCGAGAGCAGCGACTCCAGCGAGGCCAGCAGCCGGCCGCCCAGGCCGTGCCGCTGCATCCGGGGGTGGACGATGAGCTTGCCGATGTGCCCGGTGCCGTCGGGGCCGACCACACCGCGCACCGAGCCGACGACCTCGTGGCCCAGCCGGGCCACCAGCACGTGCCCGTCGGCCAGTTCCAGGCGCAGGCCTTCCAGCGTCTGGGTGAGCGGCTCGATCCGGTAGTCGCCGTAGAGCTCCGCCTCGGACTGGTAGCACAGGTACTGAAGCTTCAGGATCTGCTCGGCGTCGTGCTCGGTCGCCGCAGAGATGGTCACACTCATGCCCATGTGCGCACGCCTCTCCCTATTTCTGTTGCGCCCGTCCGCGCCGGGTGACTACGAGGGTCGCGCGGGAGCGGGCTGTCCGCCCTGATGACGCCGGTTGTCTATCGCACCTTTCCCCCGGGTTCGACGATTCCAACCTCCGGCACGAGCATTCTGCGCAGACATCCCAGGCAACGGGAACGCAGCGGCCCCAGACTTCCCTGTGAGATTCCCAACTCGCCTGCGATTTCGCGGTAAGTGAGGTCTCTGGGCGACACCATCGCAGCCAGCAGCCGCGGACAGCGTCCCGGCAGTCGGGGGATGGCGGCCCGCACGGCGCGCCGCCGCTCGGCCAGCAGGTACCGGTGCTCGGCGCTGGGGCCCGGCTCACCGGCGAGTTCAGCGGCCGCCGGGTCGTGGGCCACCTCCCGGCGGG
>NZ_BAAHCA010000942.1:0-1853 GCF_054776295.1 Streptomyces sparsus | reverse complement strand
CGGGCCCTGGCCGCGGGTCTCCCCCAGGGTCTCCGGCGCCGTGCCGGCCGCCACCACGACGGTTCCGCGCCCGGTCCGCCGCACGCGGCGCGGGGCGGCTGCGACGGTCACGTCCTTGACCTGCTCACCCGTCCGGCGGAAGAAGTGCTGAAAGACCGGGCCGCCCGTCGTCGCCACCACGCTGATCAGGCCGGCTCCGATGAACGTGCCGTACACGCCGAGCCGGCCCGCGATCAGGGCGGCGATCACGGCGGCCACCGCGCTCCCGGCCACCTGCGCCACGCTGACGTCGATCTTCTGCTTCACCCGGTCGGCCGTGTCGGCCGCGCCGGTTTCGTCGGTCGTTTTCCTGTCCATCTCCGCCCTCGGTCCGCACAAGTGTCCCGCTGTGCACACAGATGGGACCCCGGAAGGGTGGGTATTGGTTCCGATTCCGGGGGTTCTGTGAAGATCGCCACCTTCGGGCAGCGCGGGGAACTGCCCGACTCGGCCGGCCGACGGTCAACTCCGTCCCACCAAAAGAAGTTCACCGGGCGCGGCGGTCCACCCGCGTGGCCCTAATGGAGTAGTGTGACGAGCCCTGGCCCTGGCCTCGTCCGGCCTGCATAGCACAGAGTAAGCGGTTAGATCACACAGAGTGGCCAACTGGTAACCGTGCCATAACGGCGGAGCGGGACGCGGTCCCGACACGCCGGGCAAGTCGGCAAGGTAGTGGCAGGCTGAACCCGGGCAGGCCACACTCGTCTAGCGGGAGAGCAGCGACGCACGTGACGTCGGCAGGCACCACCCGGGAGGTCCCCATGCCCGAACTGCGCGTCGTGGCGGTCAGTAACGACGGCACACGGCTGGTGCTCAAGGCGGCCGACGACACCCAGTACACCTTGCCCATCGACGAACGGCTGCGCGCCGCCATTCGTAACGACCGGGCCCGACTCGGCCAGATCGAGATCGAGGTGGAGAGCCACCTCCGGCCCCGAGACATCCAGGCGCGTATACGAGCCGGCGCCACCGCCGAAGAGGTCGCCCAGTCCGCTGGCATCCCCGTCGACCGGGTGCGCCGGTTCGAGGGACCGGTGCTCGCGGAGCGGGCCTTCATGGCCGAGCGCGCCCGCAAGACACCCGTCCGCCGGCCCGGCGAGAACACCGGACCGCAGCTGGGTGAGGCCGTCGCGGAACGGCTGCTGATGCGCGGCGCCGACAAGGACACCGTGCAGTGGGACTCCTGGCGCCGGGACGACGGCACCTGGGAGGTGCTGCTCGTGTACCTGGTCGCCGGAGAGACGCACGCGGCGAGCTGGACCTACGACCCGCCGCGGCGCCTGGTGCAGGCCGTGGACGACGAGGCGCGCACGCTCATCGGCGAGACCGACGACACCCCCGAGCCGAGCTTCCCGTTCGTGCCGCGCATCGCCCGGCTGCCCCGGGACCGCGGCGGCGAGGAGCCGGCCGGCGGCGGGCGCGGTGACGCGCCGACCGAGAACGAGGACCGGGACTCCCTGACCAGCCTGCTCGAAGCGGTGCCCAGCTTCCGGGGCGACATGATCGTGCCCGAGTCGCCGCCGCCGGTGGAGATCACCGAGGAGGACATCGAGCCGGCCGCGATCGTCGAACCGGCCGAGGAGATCGAGCCGTCGGCGACCGCCGCGGGCGCGGGATCGGCGTACGCGGACATCCTGATGCCGCGCTCGGTCGGCGGGCACCGGGACCGCTTGACGGGCAACACCGACCGCCAGGCCGAGGCGGACGGGGTGCGTCCCGGGCGGCGGGCGGCCGTGCCCAGCTGGGACGAGATCGTCTTCGGTCTCCAGGATGTAGCCCCGGCCCCACACGGTGCGCAGGCTCAGACGGACACC
>NZ_BAAHCA010000941.1:0-1853 GCF_054776295.1 Streptomyces sparsus | reverse complement strand
GTGGGCGGTGACGGGGGTGTGGGCGGTGTCGGTCAGCGGGTGCGGGCGGTGAGCCAGCGGGTGCCGCACAGCGGGAGGACCGGCTCCCGGTGGACCGGGCCGTGCGGCAGCGGCACCACCAGCCACCGCGTCGCGGCCAGCCACCGCAGCGGCGGCAGACGCCGGACCCCCGACGGACGTCCGCCGGTGACGTGGGCGGCGCCGTCGTAGACGCAGCGCACGAAGGCCGGCACGTCGTCGGCCGGCACGTCGTGGAACTCGACCCCCTCGACGACGATCACCGCGTCACCGTCGGGGTACACGGTCATCTCGAGCCGCGGCTCGGTGACGGTCTCCAGGAACGCCTCGTGCGGCAGCGAACCGTCCGGATCGATCACCGCGCCGAGCGGCGCGTCGGTGCGGCGGGACACCCGGTCGGCGCCGATGTCGTGGCTCACCCGCACCCGGTGGCCGTGGGCGGCGGCCACCTCCCGTACGGCGAGAACCACCGCTTCGGTGCTCATCACCACATGATCTTATTGACGCCACTCAAACCGGACAAGGCGTACAGTCCGCAGAGAGGGCGTCGCAGCAACACCAGGGACGTCAGGAGGCGACGGCAGATGGCACGGACGACACGCTACGCACCCGACCGCGGACTCACCAGGCGCATGGTGACCACGATGTTCCTCATCGGGCTGCTCTACGTGGTGTTCATGGGCGTGCTGATCGCGCTCTTCCGGAACGCCTGGCCGCTCGTCCTGATCTTCGCCGGCGGCATGTTCGTCGCGCAGTTCTGGTTCAGCGACCGCATCGCCGCCTACAGCATGGGCGCTCGCGAGGTCACGCCGCAGCAGGCCCCGGAACTGCACGGTGTGATCGACCGGCTGTGCGCGCTGGCGGACATGCCCAAGCCGCGCGTCGCGATCGCCGACAGCGACGTACCCAACGCCTTCGCCACCGGGCGCAGCCAGGACAAGGCCCTGGTGTGCGCCACCACCGGGCTGCTGCGCAGGCTGGAGCCCGAGGAGCTGGAGGGGGTGCTCGCGCACGAGCTGTCCCACGTCGCCCACCGGGACGTCGCCGTGATGACCTTCGCCTCCTTCCTCGGGGTGCTCGCCGGCACCATCACCCGGATGGCACTGTGGAGCGGCATGATGCGCGGGGGTGAGCGCAACAACAACACCGCGATCATCGCGCTGATCGTTCCCCTGGTCAGTGTGGTGGTGTACGTCATCAGCTACCTGCTGACCCGGCTGCTCTCCCGGTACCGGGAGCTTTCCGCCGACCGCGGGGCCGCCCTGCTCACCGGCAAGCCGTCCGCGCTGGCTGCGGCCCTCACCAAGGTGACCGGGCAGATGGCGCGGATCCCCACGCGCGACCTCCGCCGGGCCGAACCGTTCAACGCCTTCTTCTTCGCCCCGGCCTTCTCCGGCCAGTCGTTCAGCAAGCTGCTGTCCTCGCATCCCACGCTGGAGCAGCGCCTCGACCAGCTCGGCCGCATCTCGCGCGAGCTGGGCAGGCCCTGACACCGACGGTCCGGACGACGCGTCGGCGGTCCGGCTGACACGTCGGCGGTCCGGACGACGCGTCGGCGGCCGCTGTCCTGACGCCGGGGGCCCCGCGAGGACGGCCGCCGTCCTGATGTCGGTGTCCCGGGAGGACGGCGGTTGCGAACAGCGGTGTCCGCGTTCGGTGCGGTGGGTGTTCAGTGCGGTGGGTGTTCAGTGTGCGGGGTGAGGGGGAAACGGGCGGTGACGCTGGCCGGGGCCTCGTGGGTCAGCCGGGCGCCGAGTGCGGTGAGGACCGCCAGGGCCGCCGCGTTGTCCGGGGTGGTGCGGGCCAGCAGGCAGTGCGCGCCGTCCGCGCGTGCG
>NZ_BAAHCA010000940.1:0-1854 GCF_054776295.1 Streptomyces sparsus | reverse complement strand
CCCGTGCGCGTCGTCGACGAGCAGGCCGGCGCCGTGCTCCCGGCACACCGCGGCCAGCTCCGCCAGCGGCGCCGCGTCACCGTCCACGGAGAAGACGGAGTCGGTCACGGCCAGCGCGGGGCCCGCGTGCCCGTGCAGGGCTTTGCCGAACGCCTCCGGGTCGGCGTGCGGGGCGACGGTGGTCTCCGCACGGGCCAGCCGGCAGCCGTCGATGAGCGAGGCGTGGTTGCCGGCGTCGGAGACGATGAGCGAACCGCGGGTGGTCAGGGCGGTCACCGCGGCCAGGTTCGCCGCGTACCCCGAGGAGAGCACCAGGGCGGCTTCGAAGCCCAGGAAGTCGGCCAGCTCCGCTTCGAGTTCGGCGTGCAGCCCGGTCGAACCGGTGACCAGCCTCGATCCGGTGGCGCCGGCCCCCCAGTGGCGGGCCGCGGAGGCGGCCGCGTCGGTGACCGCAGGGTGGCGGGCCAGGCCGAGGTAGTCGTTGCCGGCGAGGTCCAGCAGCGGCGAACGGGCGGGACGGGCGCGCAGCTCACGCACCAGGCCGGCCTGCCTGCGGTGCTCGCGTGCGGTGTCGAGCCAGCCGAACGGGTCCTGGGGCATGCGGGGGCCGTTCCGTGTGTGTCTGTGGGGACCGTATAGAACCTAGTGCCGTGGAAGCCCGGTCAGGGTGTGGCAATGCACACACCTGTTTCCGGCCCCGTTGTGGGTTCTCTCCTTGGCCGGAGGGCGCCGGGTACGCGAGGATCTGCGCCATGGAGCTGCTGAACACGCTGGTGGACAAGGGGTTGCGGCGCGAGCTGCCGACGCGCGAGGAAGCGCTCGCCGTGCTGGCGACCTCCGACGACGAACTGCTCGACGTGGTGGCTGCGGCCGGAAAGGTGCGCCGCCAGTGGTTCGGGCGGCGGGTGAAGCTGAACTACCTGGTCAACCTGAAGTCGGGGCTGTGCCCGGAGGACTGCTCGTACTGCTCGCAGCGGCTCGGGTCGAAGGCGGAGATCCTCAAGTACACCTGGCTGAAGCCGGAGCAGGCCGCCGAGGCAGCGCGAGCCGGTGTGGCCGGCGGCGCCAAGCGGGTGTGCCTGGTGGCGAGCGGCCGGGGGCCGACCGACCGTGACGTGGCCCGGGTCTCGGAGACCATCTCGGCCATCAAGCAGGAGAACGAGGGCGTCGAGGTGTGCGCCTGCCTGGGTCTGCTGTCGCAGGGGCAGGCGTCGGCCCTGCGGGACGCGGGCGCGGACGCCTACAACCACAACCTGAACACCTCCGAGTCGACGTACGCGGACATCTGCACCACGCACGACTTCGCGGACCGGGTCTCCACCGTGGAGCAGGCGCAGGCAGCGGGCCTCTCCGCGTGCTCGGGTCTGATCGCGGGCATGGGGGAGAGCGACGGCGACCTGGTCGACGTGGTGTACGCCCTGCGCGAGCTGGACCCCGACTCGGTACCGGTCAACTTCCTCATCCCGTTCGAGGGCACCCCGCTGGGCAAGGAGTGGAACCTGACTCCGCAGCGGGCGCTGCGCATCCTGGCGATGGTCCGGTTCGTCTGCCCGGACGTGGAGGTCCGTCTCGCAGGCGGCCGGGAGGTGCACCTGCGGTCGATGCAGCCGCTGGCCCTGCACCTGGCCAACTCCATCTTCCTGGGCGACTACCTGACCAGCGAGGGACAGGCCGGGCAGTCCGATCTCGACATGATCGCGGACGCCGGCTTCGAGGTGGAGGGCGCCGGGACGGTGACCCTTCCCGAGCACCGGGCGGACGCCACGTCCGCGGCCGGTGGCTGCGGACCGCAGGGCGGTTGTGCGCCGTGCGGCGACGGCGAGGCGGCGCCGGCCGAGCCGGTGACGGCGAGCG
>NZ_BAAHCA010000939.1:0-1864 GCF_054776295.1 Streptomyces sparsus | reverse complement strand
GGACCACCCGGTCGGGGAGATCGGCGGTGCCGGTCCGGGCCCGGCCGCCGCTCGACCGGCCGGTTCCGGTGAGGCTCCCCGGCCGGGCGCGCCGGTCAGCTCAGACCGGCCCGCTCCAGCGCCTCCACTCCCGTCCGCAGCGACGTGAGGCGCTCCTCCAGGGTGAAGCCGGCGGGGGCCAGCGAGAGCGTGGTGGCGCCCGCGTCGGCGTACCGCTGCATGCGGTCCGCGATCCGCTCCACCGGGCCGAGCAGTGCGGTGGAGTCGATGAGTTCGCGGGGCACCGCGGCGGCCGCCCCCTCCTTGTCGCCGGACAAGTACTTGTCCTGGATCTCGGCGGCCTCCTTCTCGTACCCCATGCGCTGGGCGAGCTTGTTGTAGAAGTTCTGCTTGCGGCTGCCCATGCCGCCCACGTAGAGCGCGGTGTAGGGGCGGAACATGTCCGCCAGCGCGTCCACGTCGTCGCCCACGGCCATCGGCACGGTCGGGCAGACGTCGAAGCCGTCGAGGTCCTTGCCGGCCTTCTCCCGGCCGGCGCGCAGCGCGGAGAGCGTCGTCTCCTCGGCGTGCTCGGGGGCGAAGAAGATCAGCAGCGCGCCGTCGGCGATCTCTCCGGTCTGCTCCAGGTTCTTCGGGCCGATCGCCGCGATGTACAGCGGGATGTGCTCGCGCACCGGGTGCACGGTGAGCTTCAGCGGCTTGCCGGGGCCGTCCGGCAGCGGCAGCGTCCAGTGCTCGCCGCTGTGGCTGAGCCGCTCCCGGCTCATGGCCTTGCGCACGATCTCGACGTACTCGCGGGTGCGGGCCAGCGGCTTGTCGAACTTCACGCCGTACCAGCCCTCGGAGACCTGGGGCCCGGAGACGCCCAGGCCCAGGCGGAAGCGGCCGCCGGAGAGGGAGTCCAGGGTGGCCGCGGTCATCGCCGTCATCGCGGGTGTGCGTGCCGGGATCTGGAGGATCGCCGAGCCCACGTCGATGCGCTCGGTCTGCGCGGCCACCCAGGACAGCACGGTGGGGGCGTCGGATCCGTAGGCCTCCGCGGCCCAGCACACGGCGTAGCCGAGGCGGTCCGCCTCCCGCGCGACGGCGAGGTTGTCCTGGTCCATCCCGGCACCCCAGTAGCCGAGGTTGATCCCGAGTCGCATCGCGCTCCCCTTACTGATCAGTAACGTCTTTGTCCCTCGGACTCTAGCGCGTGGCCGGAAGTACTCTCAACGCCCATGGAACTCAAGCAGCTGGGCCACACGGGGCTGCGGGTGTCCCGGATCGGGCTGGGAACCCTCAACTGGGGCAGGCGGGACGACGATCCCGCCGGGCGCGCCTCGGCCGAGCAGACCGCGGCCGACCTGCTGAAGACCTTCTGGGAGGCCGGCGGCACCCTGGTGGACACTGCGGACGTGTACGCCGACGGCGGCGCCGAGTACCTGCTCGGGCGGCTGCTGGACGGGCTCGTCCCCCGCCGGGAACTGGTCATCGCCACCAAGGCGGGCAGCGTGCCCGACCCCGACCGCCGCTTCGACTGCTCCCGCGGCCGGCTGCTGGCCGCTCTGGACGCCTCCCTGGAGCGGCTGGGCACCGACTACGTGGACCTGTGGCAGGTCCACGCCTTCGATCCGCGCACCCCGCTGGAGGAGACGCTGCACGCGCTCGACATAGCCGTGGGCAGCGGCCGGGCACGCTACGCGGGGGTGACCGACTTCAGCGGCTGGCAGCTCGCCAAGGCGGCCACCTGGCAGCTGGCCGCGCCGGGTGCGCGGAACCGGCTGGCCGGCGTCCAGGCCGAGTACTCGCTGCTGCGGCGCGACGTGGAGCGCGAGGTGCTGCCCGCCGCCCTCGACCTCGGGGTGGGGCTGCTGCCGTCCTC
>NZ_BAAHCA010000938.1:0-1866 GCF_054776295.1 Streptomyces sparsus | reverse complement strand
CCGCCCAGTGCGGGCGCCGGCGGGCCCGTCGGCTCGGGCGCTCGGTGCGGCTCAGTCGCTCAGGACGGTCAGGTCCTGGGAGGCCGGCGGTACCTCGACCGTGCCCCGGTCGTCGGGCAGCGTCTGCACGGTGAACGCCTTCACGCCCTTCTCGTCGGCCGCCAGCATGCGCGAGGCGTGCACCGGCCCGCCCGACAGCCACTCGACGGTCAGCGCGTAGCGCCCTTCGAGGCCCTCGGGACGCAGCGTGTCCAGCACGGTGGTGGTGCCGGCCTTGAGGGTCCGGGTCTCGCTGGCCGGGGTGCCGCCCCCGCTGCCGCCGGACGCGGTGACCTTGACCTTCGCGGCCTTGTCGGGGGCCGCCAGGGCGAGGGTGCTGCCCTCGGCCTCGCTGCCGGCCGCGCTGGTCCGCTCCAGGACCGGGTCCACCGCGGGGATGAACGCCGTCTCCTGCTTGTCGCCCTTGCCGCGCAGCACACGCAGCGCGGCCACCACCGGGACGTCGGAGGCGCCCTCGGCGGGGGTGAGGACCAGCGACCCGGCCTCTCCCTGGGTGAGGTCGCCGAGGTCCACCGCGGCCGTCATGCCGCTCTTGACGTGCAGTGTCTCGTTGCCCGCCGGGGAGATGGAGCCGGTCGGACCGGCCAGCTTCACGGCCAGCTCGGCGTCCTGCTCACCCGGGGCGAAGGCCACCAGCCGCACCGCGGTGGCGTCCGCGGGGATGCCCGGCAGTACCTGGGTGGCGGCGGGGGCGGCGGAGGCCGCGATCCAGTCACCGCCCAGCTTCTCGTCCAGCGCCTGGACCTGGGCGCCGACCCGGCCGGCGCGGACCGCCACGTGCAGCGTCAGGTTGACCGCCGGGTCGCTGGTCAGCGTGGAGAGCAGCACCGGCACGGTGGCGCGGCCGGGGATGTTGATGCCGGAGCCGCTGTCCGACTCGATCCGGCCGTCCTTGCCGTACAGCTGGAGGTCGACGGTCGCCCCCGCCTCGTCCGGGTTGGTGAGGTGGATGTAGTCGTGCCGGTCGGCCACGGTGCTGACGCCGGCGAACCAGAACTCGGTGTCCGGCGGCGAGCAGTTCAGCCCGTAGAGGCCGCGGCCGGAGCCTGCGCTGATGATCGTCGTCTGCTGCACGGTCCAGCCGGGCGCGAGCGGCCCGTCGGCGGTGCCGACGCGGGCCGGCAGTTCCGTGCTGTCCTCCTCCTCGCTCACCGGGGTCCCCGGCTCGGCGAGCGGCAGCGCGGGCTTCGGCTCGCGCTTCTTGCCGTTCTCACCCTCGCCGTCCTCGCCCCCGCGGCCGCCGCCCTCGACCGTGGCGGTGGCGGGCAGCAGCCCGGCGGTGCCCTTGCGGTCGGGGTCGCGCTGCTTGCCGCCGGCCGGGGTGAAGGCGGTGTGCACCGTCTCGCCCAGGTCGGAGGTGGTCGGCTGCGGGCAGACGAGGGTGGACTGCTCGACCGGCAGCCGGGCCGCCGAGGCGTCGGCCGTCGTGCCGTCGGCCGACGCCTCGGTGCCGGTGAGCTGGGCCAGGCCGGTGACGGCGGCCAGCGCGGTGACCGCGGCGATCAGACCGAGGGAGGTGCGGTTGAGGCTCACTGCTGGCTCCGGTTGTCGTACGTGGTGCCGTTGTCGTACGTCGTGCCGCCGTACGTGGTGCCGCCGTCGTACGCCCCGCCGCCGTCGTAGGTGCCGTTGCCGTACGGGCCACCGTCGTGCGGGCCGCCGTCGTACGGGCGGCCGCCGTCGTGCGTGACCTCGCCGTACCGGGCGTCGTCGTACCGGGGCGCGTCGTACCGCGGGGCGTCGTCGCTGCGGACCTCGTACGGGCCGCCGTAGTCGTGACCGCGGGCGTGGCGGCGGTCGTCGCGG
>NZ_BAAHCA010000937.1:0-1872 GCF_054776295.1 Streptomyces sparsus | reverse complement strand
CCGGCTGGCCGGAGCGGCACACCGGGGCAGCCGTCAGGCGGGGGGCGGCGGGATCTCGCCGGAGCCGCGCCTGATCAGCGTGGTGGGCAGCACCAGCTGTTGCGGGGCCTCCCGGCTGCCGGACAGCCGGCGGAACAGCAACTCGGCGGCTGAGCGGCCGATCCGCGCGGCGTCCTGCGCGACGACCGTGATGGGCGGGTCGAGCAGGTCCGCCAGTTCCAGGTCGTCGAAGCCGACCAGCGCCACCTGCCGGCCCAGGTCGGCCAGCAGCCGGACCACGGTGAGGGTGACGCGGTTGTTGCCGGAGAAGATCGCGGTCACCGCGTCGGGTCCGGAGAGCATGCGCAGCGTGTCCGAGCGGACCCGCACCGGGTCGGTGCTGCCCAGCGCCGTCCAGGCCGGGTCGATCGCCAGGCCCGCCGCCTCCATCGCGGCGCGGTAGCCGCGCAGCCGCTCGGCGGCCGTGTGGATGCGCGGCTGGTCACCGACGAATCCGATCCGCCGGTGGCCGTGGGCGATCAGATGGGCCACTCCCTCACAGGCGCCGCCGTAGCTGTCGGAGAGCACGGCGTCCGCCTCGATGCGGCCGGCCGGACGGTCCACGAAGACGGTCGCGATGCCCGCGGCGAGCTCCGGGGCGAGGTAGCGGTGGTCGTCGCCGGCGGGCACGATGACCAGCCCGTCCACCCGGCGGGCGCAGAAAGCGAGCGCCAACTCCCGCTCCCGCTCGGGCTCCTCGGCGCTGGAGCCGTTGAACAGCAGGGCGCCGTGCACGCGGGCGACGTCCTCCACCGCACGGCTCAGCGGCCCGTAGAACGGGTCGGCCAGGTCCTCCAGCACCAGCCCGATACTGGCGGTACGGCCCTTGCGGAGGATGCGCGCGCTGTCGTTGCGACGGAAGCCCAGCGCGGTGATGGCCTCCCGCACCCGGCGTTCGGTGTCCGGAGTCACTCCGCTCTCGCCGTTGACCACCCGGGACACCGTCTTGAGGCCGACACCGGCCTGGGCGGCGACGTCCTTCATGGTGGGACGCCGACCGTAGCGGGACTCGGGTGCGCGAGTGGGGCGTGCGGTCTCGGCCACGTCTTTCCGTTCTGCTGCTCGGTGGTGGTCCGGTCGAGCATAGGCCCTGGCGAATCCGGACACAGGCCCGCGGAGAGCGGCTGGACAACGTTGTCTGAATGAGGTGGACTGACCCGCCATGGACATCGACCTCGTCGCTGCTCTCGACATCGGGGGCACCAAGATCGCCGGCGCACTGGTGGACGACAGCGGAAAGCTGCTCCACCGGGCGGTACGTCCCACCCCCGCGCGGGGGAGCGCGGAACAGGTGGCGGGCGCGGTCGGTGACGTGCTCGCGGAACTGCGCGGAGCGGTGCAGTGGCCCCGTGTCGGCGCGGTCGGGATCGGCAGCGCCGGACCGGTGGACGCCGTGCGGGGCACGGTCAGCCCGGTGAACATCCCCGGCTGGCGGGACCACCCCCTGGTGGAGCGGGTCCGCCGGCACACCGGTGGGCTGCCCGTGACCCTGGTGGGCGACGGGGTGGCCATGACCGCCGCCGAGCACGCCATGGGCGCGGCCCAGGGGCACGACAACGCGCTCGGCATGGTCGTGTCCACGGGCGTGGGCGACGGCCTGGTGCTCGGCGGCCTGCCGCTGCCCGGCCCCACCGGGAACGCCGGGCACATCGGCCACATCAGCGTCGAGCTGGAGGGCGACCTCTGCCCGTGCGGCGGCCGGGGATGCGTCGAACGCATCGCCAGCGGCCCGAACATCGTGCGGCGCGCCCTGTCGGAGGGGTGGCAGCCGACGCCGGGCGGCCCTTCGGGTGCCGCGGCGGTCGCCGCCTCGGCCCGGGCGGGGGACCCGGT
>NZ_BAAHCA010000936.1:0-1883 GCF_054776295.1 Streptomyces sparsus | reverse complement strand
CGTCCGGGAGCCCCCCGGCGTCCGCGCCGGCCCGCGCCCGGTGGTCCGCGAGGGCGTCCGCCCCCAGGTCGGCCGCGGTGGCGGAACGCCCGTCGTAGACCTTCCTCCGGGTGTCCGGGTCACCGAGCACCAGGGCCGCGCCGGTTGCCGTGAGGGGTGCGAGACCGTCCTCGGTCAGCAGGTGGTAGCGCTCCTCGGCTCCGGGGACGGTGATCCGGAAGACCTCGCCGACACGGGTCTCCCGGCCGCCGAGCACGGGCCCCTTCGCCCCGCGCCCCGCGACCTCGGGAGGTTCGAGATCGGGGCCGGACGGCAGCGAGTTGAGGAACGCGGCCGACACCCGCAGCCGGGGCGTGGAGGCGTAACCGAGCGCCTCGGGCGCACCACCCTCACGGTCCAGGCGGAGCTTGCTGCCACGCCACACCAGGTAGTCGGCGCCGTCGGGACCGCTCACCAGCAGCCCCTGGTCCGCGGGCAGACCCTGCCCTCCGGCGTCCGCCCCCACGGCCAGCGTGGTGGCCGCGGAACCGGTCGTGCTCCCCGAGCACACCTGCCAGGCGCCGGTCTCCAGGTCACCGGCGGCGGGCAGGACGTCGGGGGCGCCGGCGATGCCTACCGGGGTGCCGTGCGGGACGCCCCGCAGCGATGCCCCTCCGACCTGCGTGGTCTTCATCTCCGCGCCCGCCAGCAGCCGCGCGGACGCGTAGTTGCGTACCGGGCGCAGCCGCCCGCCCATGTAGAGGTAGCGGGAGCCGGTGTCCTTGTCGACGACCAGGGTCCCGGCCTCCTTCCAGGATTCCGTCGTACCGGGCTTGAGCAGTCCGAAGACGAACGCCCCGGCGGACAGCAGGACGGCGACGACGATGCCCAGGGCGATACCCCGGTTGGTCCGGCCCTGCGGGCTCTCCGGCGCGTCGGGGTCGCTCCGGAGCATGCCGGAGGTGAGGCGCCCCATGACGAACATGTGGGCCTGGACCTGGTCGCGCTTGGACTGCACGGTGCCCCCTCGGAATCAGGCGTTCAGGGCGCGCAGCGCGCCGTAGACGCCGAGCACCCACAGGGTCAGCGGCAGCAGGCTGATCGCGGTGGCCGAGTGCAGCAGTTCGGCGGCCCGTCCCCAGTACGGCACCAGCCGCCTGCCGGGCACGGTCCAGGAGAGGATCGCGGCCAGCGCGGCGACGGCGAGCAGAGTGCCGGTCTCCAGCAGCCGGGTGCCCGGCGCGGTCGTCCAGGCGCCCGTCACCGCGAGCAGCAGCGCACCGCCCGCGGCCGGCACCACGAGGGAGAGCCGCTGCCACACATGGCCGAGCCCGCGGGCGTGCAGCGCCAGCAGGACGGTCAGGGCCGACACCAGCACGACCTCGGGCAGCCCGGCACGGGGGACCAGCACTGCCAGGCATCCGGCGCAGACCAGCCCGACGGCGCCGTAGAGCGACGTCATCCATCCGTCGGCGATCACGGTCCGGCTCGTGACGACGGCGGTGGGGTGCGGCTCGATGCCCTCCTGGAGCTGCTGGGCGTTGGTCGGGAGCGGTGGCATCCGCAGCCCGGACATCCGGAACGACAGCGACGGAACGAAGGCCCCGAGCACCACGGCGACCAGCACGCAGACCGCTGCCGCCTCCCCCGGCGCGAGGTCCGCGGTGATCATCAGGACGGCGCCGAGCACCCCGAACACGGCGATCACGGCGACGCACAGGAACAACGCGGCGAACGCCGCCACCGCCGTGAGGGCGAGCACCGCTCCGCCCGTGCCGGCCGCCGAGGCGGCGAGCAGCCGTGGCCCGAGGACGGCCTCGTGGTGCGGTCCGCCGAGTTCGCCCCCGGTCAGCAGCCAGCCGGCCAGCGCCAGATAGGGGCCGACCATGAAGCCGAGCGCCGAG
>NZ_BAAHCA010000935.1:0-1888 GCF_054776295.1 Streptomyces sparsus | reverse complement strand
CCTGGGGCCGCGGCCGGTCGGTGGGCGGCTCGAACGGGCGCAACCCGGTCAGGGCGTCGTCAGGTCCGGGCCCGGCGGGCCGGCCGGGCAGCGCGGAGAGCGGGACGTCCGCGTCCTCCGTCACGGCCCACAGCAGGTCGACCCAGGACCGAGCGAGGTCGGCGACCGTGCTCCGGTCGAACAGGTGGGTGCTGTACTCGACCACCACGTCCAGGTCGTCCGCACCAGCGCGTTCGCCGACGACCACCGACAGGTCGAACTTGGACGTCCCCGGCGGCAGTCCCGGGAAGAGCGGGCCGCCCTCCTCGTCGACGGCCGGGCCGAACAGGCTCTCGCCGAAGACGAAGTGCGGAGGCAGGGTCTGGTGGACGTACATGACGTCGAAGATCGGATTGCGGGCCGGATCGCGGTCGGGCGCGATCTCGCGGACGACGGCGTCGAAGGGGATCTCCTGGTTCTCCAGGCCCTCGATGACGTCGGTGCGTACGCGCCGCAGCAGTCCGCGGAACCCCGGGTCGCCCGACAGGTCCGCCCGCAGCGCGATGGTGTTGTTGAAGAAGCCGAGCAGGCCCCACAGTTCGGGGCGGGTGCGTCCGATGGTGGGGGTGCCGACCACGATGTCGTCCTGGCCGGACCACCGGGACAGCGTCATGCTGAGGCCGGTGAGCAGCACCGAGAAGAGAGTGGCGGACTCCGCGACCCCGACCGCGCGGAGCCGGTCGACGAGCCCGGGCGGGAGGGTGAGGCTGTGCGCGGCGCCGGCGTAGTCCCTCCGCGCGGCGCGCGGGCGGTCGGTGGGCAGCGTCAGCACAGGGGGGTCGGTAAGCCGTTCCTGCCAGTACCGCAGCTGGCCTTCGAGGAGTCCCCGGTCCATCAGTTCGCGCTGCCAGTGGGCGTAGTCGCGGTACTGGACGGGCAGGGGCTCGAACCGGTGCGTCCGGCCCTCGCGGCGGGCCTCGTAGAACTCCATCAGTTCGCGCATCAGGATCTGGGGGGCCCAACCGTCGTTGACGGCGTGGTGGGTCAGCCAGCAGAACAGGTGGTCGTCGGGGGCGAGCCGGATCAGGGTGACCCGGACCAGCGGGTCGCGTTCCACGTCGAGGGAACGCTGGGACTCGGTACGGAGGATCTCGCGGGCCGTCCGCTCGGCGTCGGGCCGTCCGGTCAGGTCCTCGAAGCGGAAGAAGTCACCGAGTTCGGAACGGACGGAGAGCCGTGCGCGGCCGTCCACGGAGACGAAGTTCGACCTCAGCGCCTCATGCCGCTCGGCCAGGTCCTCCCAGGCGAGGCGCATGGCGTTCGCGTCGATCGGGCCGCGGTGGCGGGAGGCGCCGGGAAGGTTGTAGAGGGTGGTGCCGGGGTCGAGCTGGTGGTGGAACCACATGCGCTCCTGCCCGTACGAGAGCACCTGCGCGTCGGTCCGCCGGATCGGCGGGAGCGCGTCTCCTTCAGGGGCCTCCGGTGCCGGTGCGGAGGGCACGGCCGTGGTGCCGACGGTCGGCCGCCGGGTCTCGACGGCGGCCGCCAGGTCGGCGACGGTGGGGTGGTCGTAGATGTCGATCATGCGCAGCCCGATCCCGTAGCGCTGCTCGACGCGTTTGAGGAGGAGCAGGGCGATGATCGAGTTGCCGCCGAGGGCGAAGTAGTCGTCGCCGGGGGCGACGGCGTCCGCGTAGAGCAGCTCGGCGAGCGTTTCCCGCAGCCAGGGCAGCACGTCGGAGGAGCCGGGACCGGTGGGCTCGGTGGGGGCGGGGGGCTCGGTGGGCGTGGTGGGGGCGGTGAGCTCGGCGTGGACGGTGGGGGCCGTGGGGATGGTGGGGGTGGTCGGCGTGGTGGGCGCCGTGGACGCGGCAGACGTGACGGCCTCCGCGGGAGCGGCCGGAACAGC
>NZ_BAAHCA010000934.1:0-1888 GCF_054776295.1 Streptomyces sparsus | reverse complement strand
CCCCGTGCCGGCATGAAGCCGGTGCGTCAGGCCTGCTCGGCCGGAGCCGCGGCCTCGGCGGCAGCCGGGGCGGCCTCCTCGGCCTTGGGCTCGGCGGCCGCAGCGGTCTCGTCGCCCTCGGCCTTGTCCTCAGCCGGCTTCTCGTCCGCAGCCTTGTCCTCGGCCGGCTTGTCGTCAGCCTTCGCCTCGGCCGGCTTGTCCCTCTCGAGCAGCTCGCGCTCCCACTCGGGCAGCGGCTCACCGGCGGCCTTCTCGCCGCCCTTGGCAGCCTCGGCGGCACCGGAGCGGGAGATGAGACCCTCGGCGACGGCGTCGGCGATCACCCGGGTGAGCAGGGTGACGGAGCGGATCGCGTCGTCGTTGCCCGGGATCTTGTAGTCGACCTCGTCGGGGTCGCAGTTGGTGTCGAGGATGGCGACCACCGGGATGTGGAGCTTGCGCGCCTCACCGACGGCGATGTGCTCCTTCTTGGTGTCCACGATCCAGACGGCGCTGGGCACCTTCTGCATGTCGCGGATGCCGCCCAGGGTCTTCTCCAGCTTGGCCTTCTCGCGGGAGAGGACCAGCAGCTCCTTCTTGGTGAGGCCGGAGGCGGCCACGTCCTCGAAGTCGATCTGCTCGAGCTCCTTGAGGCGCTGGAGCCGCTTGTGGACGGTGGAGAAGTTGGTCAGCATGCCGCCGAGCCAGCGCTGGTTCACGTAGGGCATGCCCACGCGGGTGGCCTGCTCGGCGATGGCCTCCTGGGCCTGCTTCTTGGTACCGACGAACATCACCGAGCCGCCGTGGGCGACGGTCTCCTTGACGAACTCGTAGGCGCGGTCGATGTACGACAGCGACTGGAGCAGGTCGATGATGTAAATGCCGTTGCGCTCGGTGAAGATGAAGCGCTTCATCTTCGGGTTCCAGCGACGGGTCTGGTGCCCGAAGTGGACGCCGCTTTCCAGCAGCTCCCGCATCGTGACGACGGCCATGGCCGTTCTCCTTGGTGTGCTCGGTTGTCAGCTTCGGCCGGACGGCCTCCGCTCCTGACGCCCCGACGCGTCGTGCCTGCGGAAACACCTGGTGAGGGCGGTTCTTCGGGACCGAGGGACGCGGCCGTCCACGAGGGCCGGCGGGGCGTGCGAAGTCGACCCGGAGAGCCGGGTCGCCTCCAGAAGTGTACGGGACCCCGCACGCGGCGAGCGACACCGTTGACGGTCCCCGAACAGGGCACCGACTTGTCCACAACCGGCCAGTACTCCACAGGTCTCGGACAAGATCCACACCGGGCCGGGTTCCGGACCATGCTGCGGACATGTGGTTCACCTTCGCAGCCGTCGCGCTGCTCTCCTGGCCGGTACCCGATCCGCACCTGGTCCGCCCCTTCGACCCGCCCGCCGCCCCCTGGTCAGCCGGGCACCGCGGGGTGGATCTGGCCGTCGAGGCGGGCGCCCCGGTCCGCGCGACCGCTGCCGGCCGTGTCTCCTACGCGGGCGTCATCGCAGGTAGAGGCGTGGTCGCTGTGGCGATCGACGGCACGGGTGATCCTCCACTCCGCGTCACCTACGAACCGGTGCGTGCCACGGTCGACACGGGGCAGCGGGTGCGCGCGGGCCAGACCATCGGGGTACTCCAGGCGGAGCCCTCACACTGCGCGCCTGCCAGTTGCCTGCACTGGGGCCTGCGGCGCGGCACCGCCTACCTGGATCCGCTGACCCTGTCGGCCGCCTCCCCCTCGGTGCTGCTCCCCGTGGCGGGCGTGCCCCCGTCCGGAGCGACCCACGAACCCGCCGGCACGGGGCAGCCGGACACCGCTTCCCGCGGCTACACCGGGCCTCTGCTCACTGCGGCTGCGGCTGCGGCACGGGTCGGCGCGAGGCAGGCGGCCCCTCACGGCCGACCACCCCCA
>NZ_BAAHCA010000933.1:1299-1889 GCF_054776295.1 Streptomyces sparsus | reverse complement strand
GCCCAGCTGGAGGTCGGCCAGGGCGCCCACCGCAGCTGGCACCCAGGGCGGTGCGCCGAGCTGGCGGTGACCGTGGACGGCGAGCGGCGAGTGGTCGGGCACGCCGGTGAACTGCACCCGCGCGTCATCAAGGCGTTCGGCCTGCCGGCCCGCAGCTGCGCCATGGAACTGGACCTGGACGCCGTGGAGCGGGCCGGCACCGGCCCGGTGGCGGCACCGACGGTGGCCACCTTCCCCGTGGCCACCCAGGACGTGGCGCTCGTCGTCGACACGGCGGTGCCGGCCGCCGAAGTGGAGGCGGCGCTGCGCGAGGGCGCGGGAGAGCTGCTGGAGTCGGTGCGGCTGTTCGACGTCTTCACCGGCGACCAGCTCGGTGCCGGACGCCGCTCGCTGGCGTACGCGTTGCGGTTCCGCGCCGCCGACCGGACGCTGACGGCCGAGGAGGCCACGACCGCCCGGGAGGCCGCGGTGGCCGCCGCCGTCAGCCGTACGGGGGCCGAACTGCGCGGCGCCTGAGGCCTCGGCCGCGTCGGGGGTCACGGACCGTACCCGGTCGTCGTCCCGGCCCCAGGGCCCCGGGGGGGGGGGGG
>NZ_BAAHCA010000933.1:0-1289 GCF_054776295.1 Streptomyces sparsus | reverse complement strand
CGTACAGCGCGGACCACGGGGCCCTCGCCGTTTCCGCCCTCCACCGCCACGAATAGCAGCCGACGGGTGACCGCCACGACGAAGGGCGGGCCGTCACGCCGCAGGGGGTGGCCGACGCGCACGGGGATCGCAGCACGCTCACGGACAGGGCGCCTGGTGAACACCAAACGCCCCCCTCACTCGTTCGGGTGAGGTTGAAGGGAAGCATTCCGGTGTGACGGCGGTGGCTCGCGAGAATGCAGACGGCCGTCGCGGCCGGCGACGCGCCCCACAGCCGTCACCGACCCCTTCCGGACGGCCGTGAGGGGAGCTGCCGGCATGTTCGGGACGAGGGCACGACGGGCACTGCCGTACGCGTTGCCTGCCGGTTGGGTGCTCGCCGTGCTGCTCTACGAGCGGCTGCACGGCGAGAGCGGCCCGCAACTGGTGCAGCTGCTCGCCGCCGGGCCGGCCATCGCCTGCGCGGCCACCGGCCGCCGGGTGTGCGTGCTGCTCGGCGGCGCACTGTGCACGGCGCTGGTCCTCGCCCCGATGGGCCCGGCCGGCACCGGATACGACGCGCAGACCCGGTTGGCCACCTGCGCCACCGTTCTCGCCGTGGTGACGGCGAGCTACCTCACCGCCGGACGGCGGCTGCGGCTGCAACGCGAACTCGAGCACACCCGCGAGATCGCCGCCGCCGTGCAGCGGACACTGCTGCGACCGCCCCCGGAACGGATCGGCCCGCTGCGCCTGTCGGCGGCGTACGTCTCCGCGACGAGGGGGGCCGCTGTCGGCGGTGACCTCTACGAGGCGGTCGACACCGGTCACGGCGTCCGCATCGTGATGGGCGACGTCCGAGGGCACGGACTGCCCGCGGTGGGCGCGGTCGCCGCGCTGCTCGGCTGCTTCCGGGAGGCAGCCCACGAGGAGGACGAGCTGGGCGGTGTGCTCGCCAGGATGGAGCGGGCCCTGCACCGGCGGCTGCGCACCGGCGACGGCCTCCGCGACGAACCGGGCGCCGCCGAGGAGTTCGCCACCGTGCTGCTGGCGGAGGTGCGGCCCGACGGCACGGCACTGCTGCTCAACTGCGGGCACCCCTGGCCGTACCGGCTGCGCCGCGAGGGCGGCGGCTTCGGCGTCGAGAAGGTCAGCGCACTCGGGCCGCTGCCGCCGTTGGGGGTGCTCGCCCTGCCGGACCCGCTGCCGACGCCGCTGCGCCTTGCGCTCACCCCGGGCGACACGCTGTTCCTGCACACCGACGGAGCCGAGGACGCCCGCGGCAGGGACGGCCGGCCCTTCCCGCTGCG
>NZ_BAAHCA010000932.1:0-1890 GCF_054776295.1 Streptomyces sparsus | reverse complement strand
ACCTGCTGGCCAAGGTCGCCGCGCTGCCCCCGGCCACCGACGCCCCCGACGTGGACGAGGCCCGCGCCGAGGGGCGTGAGCAGTCGTACGGCCTGCGCCGACTGCTGCACGGCTTCGGCACCCCGCTGGCCGTCGCGCTGGGCTTCGTCGCGCTGGACGCGGTCGCCATGCTGCTGCTGCCGGTGCTCATCCGGCACGGCATCGACGAGGGCGTGCAGCAGGCCTCGCTGTCCGCCGTCTGGCTGGCCGCCGCCCTCGCACTGCTTGTTGTCGTCGCCCAGTGGGCGGCGCAGTTCGTGTCCATGCGGCTGACCGGCCGCACGGGTGAACGGGTGCTGTACGCGCTGCGCGTCAAGATCTTCGCGCAGCTCCAGCGGCTGGGCCTCGACTTCTACGAGCGCAACCTCGCCGGCGCGGTCATGACGAGGATGACGACGGACGTCGACGCGCTCTCCACCTTTCTCCAGACCGGCCTGGTCACGGCCGTGGTCTCGCTGCTGACGTTCCTCGGCATCCTGGTGGCGCTGCTGGCCATCGACGTCCAGCTGGCCCTGGTGGTCTTCGCCACCCTGCCGCCGCTGGTCATCGGCACGGTCTTCTTCCGACGGCAGAGCGTCAAGGCCTACGAGCTGGCGCGGGAGCGGGTCAGCGTGGTCAACGCCGACCTCCAGGAGTCCGTCGCCGGGCTGCGCATGATGCAGGCGTTCCGCCGCGAGGAGACGGGCGCCGACCGGTTCACCGCACGCAGCGACGACTACCGCCGAGCCCGGGTCCGCGGGCAGTGGCTGATCTCGGTGTACTTCCCGTTCGTGCAGCTGCTGGCCTCGATGGCCACCGCTGCCGTGCTGATCGTCGGGGCCGGCCGGGTCAGCGAGGGCACTCTCACGGCGGGCGCGCTGGTCGCCTACCTGCTGTACATCGAGCTGTTCTTCGCGCCCGTGCAGCAGCTCTCCCAGGTCTTCGACGGCTACCAGCAGGCGGCGGTGTCACTGGGCCGCATCCAGCAGCTGCTGCGGCAGCCCTCGTCCACCCCGCCGGCCGCCGACGCCCGCCCGGTGCGGCGGCTGCGCGGCCGGATCGAGTTCCGCGACGTGCACTTCCGCTACTCCGCGGCGGACGGCACCACCGGTGACGCGGTGGCGCTGGAAGGAGTGGACCTGACGATCCCCGCCGGGCAGACGGTCGCCTTCGTCGGCGAGACCGGCGCGGGCAAGTCCACCCTGGTCAAGCTGGTCGCCCGCTACTACGACCCGACGTCGGGTGCCGTCCTGGTGGACGGCACCGACCTGCGCGAGCTGGACCTCACCGACTACCGGCACCGGATCGGCGTCGTGCCGCAGGAGCCGTACCTCTTTCCCGGCTCGGTGCGCGACGCCATCGCGTACGGCCGTCCCGAGGCGAGCGACGCCGAGGTGGAGACGGCCGCCCGGGCGGTCGGGGCGCACGACATGATCGCCGCGCTGCCGGACGGCTACCTGCACACCGTCACCGAGCGGGGCCGGAACCTGTCGGCGGGCCAGCGCCAGTTGATCGCCCTGGCCCGGGCGGAGCTGGTCAACCCGGACGTGCGGCTGCTGGACGAGGCGACCGCGGCGCTGGACCTGGCCACCGAGGGCCTGGTCAACCAGGCCACCGACCGGCTCGCCGGGCGCCGCACCACGCTTGTCGTCGCGCACCGCCTGACCACGGCGGCCCGCGCGGACCGCGTGCTGGTGCTCGACCACGGCCGGGTCGTGGAGGACGGCACGCACACCGAGTTGCTGAGCCGGGACGGCCACTACGCCCGGCTGTGGCGGACGTTCACCGGCGAACCCGTGCCGGAGACGCAGAGCGTGCGGTAGCCGGGGGCGCGCGGGTCGCCGGCCGCCCGCGCGCCTTTCGGACGGGCCG
>NZ_BAAHCA010000931.1:0-1893 GCF_054776295.1 Streptomyces sparsus | reverse complement strand
CGCCCGGCGCAGTCCCGGACGACCGGCCGCCGGGGCGCAGCCGGCGCACCAGCCGCCCCGACCGGGCGCCCAGCCAGACCAGGAACACCGTCGGCAGGAAGACGGCGTCGGCCGCGATCATCGCCAGCGAGAAGAACGGCAGGCCCAGGATCACCGCGATGGAGGCGTGCTCCAGGATCATGACGGCCAGCAGCACGTTCTTCACCTTGCGGTTGAACAGGGTGAAGGGGAACGCGACCTGCACGATGACCGTGCCGTAGGTGAGCAGCAGAACGACCAGTCCGCTGCTGCCCAGCGCCTCGGAGAGGGCCGGCCAGGGCGCGAAGTAGTCCAGGTGCATCGGGTAGTAGACGGCGGTGCCGTCCTGCCAGCGCGAGCCCTGCACCTTGTACCAGCCGGCCGTCGCGTAGATCAGGCAGACCTCGACGATGATCACCAGCAGCGCGCCGTTGTGCACCAGGTTGACCAGGGCGTCCAGCACGGCGCGCGGCTCACCGGGGCCGAACCGCTGGAGGGTCCACCACAGGGCGTGGGCCAGCAGCAGGGCCCAGAAGCACAGCGCCCAGCCCCAGCTGAGCAGTCCGCCGATGGTGACGACGAGCAGCGCGGCGGCACCCAGCGTCCACAGCAGCAGCCCGGGGACGTCGGCGTCGTCGGTGCCGGCCCGGCGGCGGGCCCGCCGGGCGTCCAGCGACCAGACCTGGCCGCAGCGGGTGAGGACCAGGTACATCGCCATCAGGTGGACGACGTTGTCGCCACCGTCGCCCATGAAGACGCTGCGGTTCTGCAGGGACAGCACGCCGATCATGAAGAACACGGACATCGTCCGGGTGCGCCAGCCGAGCAGCAGGCCGACGGCGGACAGCACCGCGAAGGCGTAGACGACCTCGAACCACAGCGTGCTGTCCGTCCACATCAGCACGGTGAAGGCCTGGTTGCCGTCGATGAGCCGCTCGGCGAGCGTCCAGCTCCACGGCGAGTCCGGGCCGTACAGCTCGTGCCGGTGCGGCAGTTCGCGCAGCAGGAAGAACAGCCAGGTCGCGGCGAAGCCGATACGGACCACCGCGGTCTGGTACGGGCCGAGTGCCCGCCCGGTGACGGTGGCGAAGGCGCGGGTGAACGACGCGTCGAGGCGGGCCCGCAGGCTTGCCCGGGTGGGCGGCACGGCGGGCGGCAGCGGGGGCCGGGGCGGGGGCGCGGGAGCCGGGGCGGGCGGCGGAGTGGTCACCGGGCGTCTCCGGGGATGTCGGTGTCGGTCACCGGCCACCAGGGCAGGACCCGGTACTTGGTCTCGGTGTCGACGGTCTCGCCGCTCCACGGCGGCGGGGCGACGGCACTGGTCGCGGACCGGACCTGGACGCGCCGCACCCGGTCGACGTCGAGCCGGCCGCCCAACCGCAGCATCACGATGCGCTTGAGGTAGGCCTCGGACAGCTCACCGCGGCGGCCGGTGGCCCGGCCGTCGGAGTCGTGCGAGTTGTTGAAGAAGTCCCAGGCGCGCCGCAGCTCGTTCTGCGCGACGTGGCTGGGAAAGGGGTTGCCGCGGACGTGGCCGGCGTCGATGGCGGTGAGGTTCACCCAGGTGGTCGTGTCGCTGCCGCCGTCCCCCGGCCCGTCCCCGCCCGGGCCGCCGTCCAGCTCCGCCCTGGCGTGCACGGCGATGTTCTGCTGGAGCGGGTTGGGCGCGAACAGCTTCCAGTTCTGTTCGAACTCCGGGTACACGTAGCCGTCGACGGTGGACGCGTACTGCTTGCTGAGCGTGTTCGACGGCGCCACGTGCAGGAACACCATGCCCAGGTGCACCACGACGGCGACGGCCACCACGGCCACCGCGACGGCGAGCAGGATCCGCGAGGACGGCGCCAGGGCGAGGGCCCCGGGCGGATCCGGCAC
>NZ_BAAHCA010000930.1:0-1896 GCF_054776295.1 Streptomyces sparsus | reverse complement strand
GGGCGCCGGGGTGTCCGGTGACCCGGTCGGCGTACCGCGCGGCGCGCTGCCGGCGGGCTGCGGCATGCTCTCCTCCAGCAGGTAGCGGGCTCCGGGCCCGCGCCGGGCGGCACCGTCGTCCGCGTTGTAGAGCCCGCAGGTGCGCAGGCTGAGGCAGCCGCAACCGATGCAGCCGGTCAGCCGGCCGCGCAACCGGTGCAGCGCGGCGATCTGCTCGTCGATGCGGCGTTCCCAGGTCCGTGCCACCCGGTTCCACTCGGTCGCGTTCGGCGCCCGGTCCTCCGGCAGCCGGGCCAGCGCCTCCCCGGCCTCCTCCAGCGACAGGCCCACCTGCTGTGCGGCGCGTACGAACGCCACCCGGCGCAGGGTCGCCCGCGGATAGCGGCGTTGCCCGCCGGACGTCCGCGTCGAACTGATCAGGCCGATCTCCTCGTAGTAGCGCAACGCGGACGGTGCCAGTCCGCTGCGGGCGGCGAGTTCCCCGATGGCCAGTTGTCCCCGATTCACCGTCATGCGCCGAGCATAGCCCTTGACCTCAAGCGGACTTGAAGTAGCACGCTGCTCCTATGACCACCACGACCCCCCGGGAGCCGACCGCGGTCCCGCCCGCGCCGGCCTGCGGATACGACGACCTGCCGGAACTGATGTCCCTGATGACAGGCGCCGAGAAGCACGGCCCGGCCGCCACCTCCACCCTCGACGCGCTGTGGGTGCTGTACGACCGGGTGCTGCGGGTCTCCCCCGCCACCGTCGACGACCCGGACCGCGACCGGTTCCTGCTCTCCAAGGGGCACGGGCCCATGGCCTACTACGCGGTGCTCGCCGCGAAGGGCTTCCTCCCCCGCGCGTGGCTGCCGGGCTTCGGCGGCTACGACTCACCCCTCGGCCACCACCCGGACCGCCTGCTTGTGCCCGGGGTCGAGATCGGCAGCGGCTCCCTCGGGCACGGGCTTCCGCTGGCGGTGGGCACCGCGCTGGGGCTGCGGGCCCAGGACCGGACGCGGGCGCGGGTCTGGGTACTGACCGGGGACGCCGAACTGGACGAGGGCAGCAACCACGAGGCGATCGACTACGCCGGGGCGGTGGGAGTCGAGGCGCTGCACACTCTGGTCGTCGACAACGCCTCCGCGCGCCACACGGACGGCGACCGGCTCAGGATGAGGTTCGCCGCGGCCGGCTGGTCGGTGGCGACCGTCGACGGGCGCGACCGCCCGGTGCGGCGCCTGCACGAGGAGTTGTACCGGGCGGCGACCGCGCCGCACCCGGGCCGGCCGCACGCGGTGATCGTCGCCGTGGCACCCAAGAACGCCTGAGGAGCGATGATGACGGACACCATGCGCGACCGCTTCGCGGCCGTAGTATCCGGCCTGCTCGACGACGACCCGCGGCTGGCCGTGGTACTGGCCGAGATCGGCGCGGACGGCTTCGCCGCCGCCGGGCGACGGCACCCGGACCGGGTGCACAACGTCGGCATCCGCGAGCAGTTGCTGATCGGCGTGGGCGGCGGACTCGCCCTCACCGGGATGCGGCCGATCGTGCACACCTTCGCCAGCTTCCTGATCGAGCGCCCCTTCGAGCAGGTCAAGCTCGACTTCGGGCACCAGGGCGTCGGCGGTGTGCTGGTCAGCGCCGGGGCCTCGCACGACTGGCCGGCCGGCGGATTCACCCACATGGCGCCCGGCGACGTGGCCCTGCTGGACACCCTGGACGGCTGGACCGTGCACGTGCCCGGCCACCCGGACGAGGCGGAGGCACTGCTGCGGCAGGCCGCCGCCGGTGACGACCGCGTCTACCTGCGGCTGTCCACGCAGTCCAACACCGCCGCGCGGCCGGTCGGCGGGCGCGGCTTCACGGTGGAGCGCCGCGGCGGTGCGGGCGCGCCGGTGGTGGTGGCCG
>NZ_BAAHCA010000929.1:0-1908 GCF_054776295.1 Streptomyces sparsus | reverse complement strand
ACCCCGGCCGCCGGCACCGACCGGCCCGCCGGCACCGCGCTGCGGCTCGCCGTGGACGCGGACGTGGACGCCGAACTCGGGCCCGAGGGCTACCGGATGACCGTCGACGAGCACGGTGTGACCGTCACCGGCGGTGCCGCCGCCGGGGTGTTCTGGGGCGCCCAGACCCTGCGCCAACTGCTCGGCCCGGACGCCTGCCGCCGTGCGCCGGTGACCGGCCGCCACCGGTGGGCGGTGCCGCACGGCACCGTCACCGACACCCCCCGGTTCGCCTGGCGCGGCCTGATGCTGGACGTCTCCCGGCACTTCACGCCCAAGGACGGCGTGCTGCGCTACATCGACCTGATCGCCGCGCACAAGCTGAACGTGCTGCACTTCCACCTCACCGACGACCAGGGCTGGCGGGTCGAGATCAAGCGCCACCCGCGCCTCACCGAGGCCGGTGCCTGGCGTCCGCGCACCCGCGTCGGGCACCGCGCCTCCGACATCTGGGACGAGCGCCCGCACGGCGGTTACTACACGCAGGACGACATCCGCGAGATCGTCGCCTACGCCGCCGAACGGCACGTCACCGTCGTCCCCGAGATCGACATCCCCGGCCACTCGCAGGCCGCCATCACCGCCTACCCCGAACTGGGCAACACCGACGTCGTCGACACCGCCGCGCTGGGCGTGTGGACCGACTGGGGCGTCAGCCCGCACGTGCTCAACCCCACCGAGGCGACGCTGCGCTTCTACGAGGGCGTGCTGGAGGAACTGCTCGAACTCTTCCCCAGCACCTACGTGCACATCGGCGGCGACGAGTGCCTCAAGGACGAGTGGCGCGCCTCGCCCACCGCGCAGCAGCGCCTCACCGAACTCGGCCTGCGCGACGAGGAGGAACTCCAGTCCTGGTTCATCCGGCACTTCGCCGACTGGCTCGGCGCCCGCGGACGCCGCCTCATCGGCTGGGACGAGATCCTCGAAGGCGGTCTCGCTCCCGGCGCCGCGGTCTCCTCCTGGCGCGGCTACGCCGGAGGCATCGCCGCCGCCGAAGCCGGACACGACGTGGTGATGTGCCCCGAGCAGCAGGTGTACCTCGACCACCGGCAGGCCGACGGCAGCGACGAACCCGTGCCGATCGGCTACGTCCGCACCCTGCGCGACGTCTACGACTTCGAGCCGGTCCCGCCGCAACTCGCCGGCACCCCCCGGGAGAAGCACGTCATCGGCACGCAGGCCAACATGTGGACGGAGGTCACCGAGACCCGGCAGCGCATCGACTACCAGCTGTTCCCCCGCCTCGCCGCCTTCGCCGAGGTCGCCTGGAGCCCCCGGGAGAACCGCGACTGGGAGGGCTTCGCCCGGCGCATGGACGAAGCGCACTACGCCCGTCTCGACGCCTTCGGCGTGGACTACCGCCCGCCGGCCGGCCCGCGTCCCTGGCAGCGCCGGCCCGGCGTGCTCGGACGCCCGCTCGAAGGGAACCCCCCGATCGTGTGAGTCCCGCCCGCTCCCGGCATCCGACCTCGGCGTCCTGGGCATGGGGGACCGGGCATCGCAGTCAACTCGGTCGAAACGACTGAAGTGCGACAAGTGGTGTCCGCCCCCGGCCAGGGGCCGCATCGGTGCGAAACGGGGTGAAAGGTGACGGTGCGGGTGCGAACGCCCTTCCCGGACCCTCGCGTCGGGGCCGCCGTGAGATGTGCCAGAGTTGCCACGTCCGGGCTCTCAGCACGTACCGTACGGCTGGGTACCGGGACGACCGGGGAAGGGGCAGCTGGAGTGAGCACGCACGCACCGCACGGCCCGGGGACGGCGGGGTCCGTCACCCTGCCGGCCACGCGCGACGAGACCGTGGCCGCCCTCGCCGCCATGCCCGCGGCGGTGCCGGTCGCCGGCGGTACGGACCTGATGGTCGCCGTCAAC
>NZ_BAAHCA010000928.1:0-1910 GCF_054776295.1 Streptomyces sparsus | reverse complement strand
CCTCCGCAGGCCGGTGGGGGCCGTACGGGCCGGGGGCGGGCGGGCTGCCGCGGCCGACGGACTCGACCACCGCGGTGGCGGCGACCAGCGGCTTGTCCATGGTGAACCCGTACCTGGCCCGATGGAGGCGGGAGAACTCGGCCGCCATCGCCTCGGCGTCGGCCAGTGCCACCGGCAGTGCGGCGTCCGTCCCGGCGTACCGCAGGTGCAGACGCGCCAGGGTGTGCACGGAGGCGGCCGGAACGCCGTCGGCGTCGAGCTGGGCGCGGGTCCGCCGGCCCAGTTCGCCGCACACCGCGCGGATGGCGTCCATCGCCTCCGGTACGAGTTCCCGCTCCACGGACTGCTCGCGCAGCGCGGTGGCGTCCGCTACCCCGATGCCGTAGGCCGACAGCACTCCGGCCAGCGGCGGCACCACGACGGTGCCGACACCGAGCGCGTCGGCGACCGCGCAGGCGTGCTGGCCGCCCGCGCCGCCGAAGCCGGCGAGCGCGTACCGGGTGATGTCGTGGCCGCGCTGCACGGAGATCTTCTTCACCGCGTTCGCCATGTTCAGCACGGCGATCTCCAGGAAACCCGCGGCCACCTGCTCCGGGGTCCGGTCGTCGCCGGTCTCGCGCTTCGCGCGCTCGGCCAGCTCCGTGAAGCGTCGGCGCACCACCTCCTCGTCCAGGGGGAGGTCGCCGCGGGGGCCGAAGACGTGCGGGAAGTGCTCGGGCCGCACCCGGCCGAGCATCACGTTGGCGTCGGTGACGGTCAGCGGGCCGCCGCGCCGGTAGCAGGCCGGGCCGGGGTCGGCGCCCGCGGAGTCGGGGCCTACCCGGTAGCGGGCGCCGTCGAAGTGCAGCACCGAACCGCCGCCCGCGGCGACGGTGTGGATGTCCATCATCGGAGCCCGCATCCGCACGCCCGCCACCTGGGTGTCGAAGCTGCGCTCCAGCTCACCGGCGTAGTGCGACACGTCGGTGGAGGTGCCGCCCATGTCGAAGCCGATGACGCGGTGCTGTCCGGCCTCCGCGCAGCTGCGGACCATGCCGACGACGCCGCCGGCGGGCCCGGAGAGCACCGCGTCCTTGCCGCGGAAGTGCCCGGCCTCCCGCAGACCGCCGCCCGACTGCATGAACATCAGCCGCACGCCGCGCAGTTCGTCGGCGACCTGGTCGACGTAGCGGCGCAGCACCGGCGAGAGGTACGCGTCGACGACGGTGGTGTCGCCGCGCGGCACCAGCCGGATGAGCGGGCTGACCTCCTGCGAGCAGCTCACCTGGGTGAAGCCGATCTGCTCGGCGAGCTCGGCGACCCGCCGCTCGTGGTCGGGGTACCGGTAGCCGTGCATCAGCACCACGGCGGCGGAGCGCACGCCCTGGTCGTGGACGTGCCGGAGCCGTGCCGCGGTGGCGTCGACGTCGAGCGGGAGCAGTGGGCCGCCGTGCGCGTCGACCCGTTCGAGGACCTCCACGACGTGCGCATAGAGGGCCTGCGGCAGCACGATGTGCCGGTCGAAGAGGCGCGGGCGGTTCTGGTAGGCGATGCGCAGCGCGTCCCGGAATCCGGCCGTGGTGACCAGCACGGTCGGTTCGCCCCTGCGTTCCAGCAGGGCGTTGGTGGCGACCGTGGTGCCCATCTTGACGACGGCGATCCGCTCGGTCGGCAAGGCGTCGCCGGGCGCCGTGCCCAGCATGCGGCGGATGCCCTCCACGGCCGCGTCGCGGTACCGGCCGGGGTGTTCGGAGAGCAGCTTGCCGGTGACCAGGCCGCCGTCCGGCCGTCTGCCCACCACGTCCGTGAAGGTGCCTCCGCGGTCGATCCAGAACTCCCAGCGTCCGCTCATGGCGCCATCGTGCCAGCCCGCGCCACCTCGCGGAACGTGCCGGGCGGCGACCCGGCGCCGGCCGTCCGGCGGTGGACGG
>NZ_BAAHCA010000927.1:0-1913 GCF_054776295.1 Streptomyces sparsus | reverse complement strand
GGCCCCGCCCGCCGCGGCGTCAGCGCCTGCGCGGCGGGCCGCTGAGAACCCCGGCGGCCCCTGCCGCGTCCTCACTCCCGTACCACGCACCCCTGCGGCCCTGCTTCTCCGGGCCCTCGCCACCCTGCCGCCCCGACACCCCGAAACCCGCAGACCACCCCAGACCCCAGCGGAGCGACCCGATGACCGGCGACCACGGCGTGACGACGCTGCCCCACCTGCTGTGGGAAGCGGCGGAGCAGGCACCCGGACAGGTTGTCGTCCACGTGCGGGAGGACGGCAGCGAACACGTCGTCACCTTCGCCGAGCTGCGGGAGGAGGCGCGTCGTGTCGCCGGCGGTCTGCTCGCCGCCGGTCTCACGCCCGGCACCTGCCTGCCGCTGCTCGCCGACGACGGAGCGGACTTCCAGGCGCTGTTCTGGGGAGCCCTGACCGCGGGCCTCGTCCCCGTGCCGCTCGCGCCGCAGCTCCGCCGCGTCCTTCCGGTGTGGGAGCTGCTCGGCCGGCCGCCGCTGCTGGTGGACCCGGCCACCGCGCCCCTGCTCGCCGAACTGCCGGAAAACCCACAGGGCTTGACGGCGGCCGGACTGCGCGGGGGAGCCGCGGTGGACCGGTTGCCGGAAGCGGAACCGCACGACGTCGTGTTCCTCCAGTTCTCCTCCGGAAGCACCGGCGACCCCAAGGGCGTTGAACTCACCCACGCCGGAGTGCTCGCCAACCTCGAACAGATGCGGACCGCCGCGTCCCTCACACCGCAGGACGTGGTGGTGAGCTGGATGCCGTACTTCCACGACATGGGCCTCATCGGCAACCACCTGGCGCCGCTCGCCGCCCGCGCTGCGCAGGTGAGGCTGTCGCCGTCGGCGTTCGCCAAACGCCCGCAGCTGTGGTTCGACGTGGCCGCCCGGCACCGCGCGACGCTGCTCTCGGCCGCGAACTTCGCGTTGGCCCTCGCGGTGCGCCGGGTCCCCGACGAGGCACTCGCCCGGCTCGACCTCTCCACCGTCCGGCGGGTGCTGGTGGGCGCCGAGCCCATCTCCGCGGCCGTGTGGCGGGACTTCGTGCGCAAGGTCGGACCGGCCCGGCTGGACGCCCGGGCCATGCAGCCGGTCTACGGCCTGGCGGAGGCCACGCTGGCGGTGACGTTCCCGCCCCCCGGTGAACTGGCGGCCCCCGTGGCCCTGGACCGTGAGTCGCTCAGCCGCGGCCGGGTGGTCGAGGCACCGGCCGGGCCGGGGACGGTCGAGCTGATGGACGTCGGGTATCCGGTGCCGGGCTGCGAGGTGCGCGTCGTCGACGACGCGGGCAGGCCCGTACCGGACCGGCGCGTCGGCCACATCGAGGTCAGCGGCCCCCAGGTGGCACGCGGCTACCACCGGCAGGCGGAGGCCAGCGCCGCGACGTTCACCGACGGGTGGCTGCGTACCGGCGATCTCGGGTTCCTCCGTGACGGCCGGCTCTGTGTGAGCGGCCGGCACAAGGACGTGCTGTTCGTCAACGGCCGCACCTTCCACGCCTCCGACCTGGAGGCGGTCGCGTCCGCCACCCCCGGACTGCCGCCCGGCACCGCCGCGGTGGTCGGCTCGACCGACCCGGTGACGGGCGCGGAACGGGTGGCGGTGTTCGTCCAGTGGGCCAGACCGCCGCGGTCCACCGTGGACGCGGTGCTGGACCTGGTGGCGGCCCGGATCCGCGAAGCACTCGGTCACGACGACGTGCGGGTGTTCGCGCTGCCGCCCGGCGCCTTTCCCCGGACCACCAGCGGCAAGCTGCACCGCGGCCGGATGCGGACCCGTTTCGAGGCCGGACGCTACCCGCAGGGCAGGACCCCCACCGCCGCTCAGACCCCACGGCAGCGCGCCGACGCCCCCACGGGCGCGACGCCGGGCACCTCCGCGGACGCGCGGCCGAAG
>NZ_BAAHCA010000926.1:0-1915 GCF_054776295.1 Streptomyces sparsus | reverse complement strand
GCCGCCCCTGCCGCCCCCGCGGCGACCTCGGGCGGCTGGGCCGGCCGGTTCGGTGGCACCGCCTCCTCGCGGAGCGGCGTGGCCCTGATGGGAGGATTCGTCCGCAAGGGTCGCTGGACGGCGCCTCGGGTCTTCACCTGCTTCGCCTTCTGGGGCGGCGGTTCCATCGACCTGCGGCACGCCCGCTTCGAGGACCGCGAGGTGGTCATCCGGGCCACCGTGATCATGGGCGGCGTCCAGGTCATCGTGCCCGAGGACGCCGAGGTCGTGGTGGGCGGTCTGGGTGTCATGGGCGCTTTCGACCAGTCCGCGACGGGCGACGGTGTGCCCGGGGCGGTACGCGTCCGGGTGACCGGATTCGCCTTCTGGGGCGGGGTCGGCGTCGAGCGCAAGGCGGCCGACGACACCGGCGGCCCGAAGCGGGACCCGGGGCACGGCCACCGCCTCCACGGCGGCGGCTCCCACTGCGGGGGCCTGCACGGCGGCGGCTCCCGTGGTGCCGGGGACGGCGGCGGCGCCAAGGAACTCGGCTGACGGAGGCCACCGCGCGCCACGCTGACGCCGGCCGTCGCGGCGAGGGGGGAGCAGCTCTGCCGCGACCGCGTACCGGTCGGGGACCGCGGGCATGATCGAGTCGTTGTTCCGGAAGAGTGGCGAGAAGTTTCGGTCGTGGGGGAGACTCGACTCGCTCGACCTGTCCGTTGCCCGTGCCACGCTGTCCCTCCGGGCCGGCGGCCCGGGCGGCAGCGTACGTCGAGCAGCGGCCGACGCACCCGGCGGCCGACGCACACGGGAAGAGGCAGTAGAGGCATGACAGACGGCGGGAGAGGCGAGGCGGCCGCGCAGACCGCCGAGCAGCGGGTCACCATCGCGGCGATCGCCCAGGAGGCGGGCGTGTCGGTGCCGACCGTCTCGCGGGTCGTCAACAACCGGACGGACGTCGCGCCGGCCACCCGCGCCCGGGTGGAGGAACTGCTGCTGCGGCACGGCTACCGCCGCCGCTCGCCGTCCGTCGGCGACCGGGCGGCACTGGTCGACCTGGTCTTCAACGACCTGGACAGCCCCTGGGCGGTGGAGATCATCCGAGGCGTGGAGGAGACCACGCACAACGCCGGTTACGGCACGGTGGTCTCCGCGATCCACGACCGCGAGGGCTCGGCACGTACGTGGATGCGCAACCTGCGGGCCCGCGCCTCCGGCGGGGTGATCCTGGTGACCTCGGTGCTGGAACCGGTCCTGCACGAGGAACTGCACCGGCTGGGGGTGCCGCTGGTGGTGGTGGACCCGGCAGGGGCGCCACTGCTTCCGGCTCCCACCGTGGGGGCGACCAACTGGGCGGGCGGCATGGCCGTCGCCGAGCACCTGCTGCGGCTGGGCCACCGCCGGATCGGGTTCGTGGCCGGCCCGGCCCGGCTGCTGTGCAGCCGCGCCCGGCTCGACGGCTACCGCGCCGCGCTGGAGGCGGCGGGGGTGCCCCTGGACGACGGGCTGGTGGTGCCGGGCGACTTCTACCACGAGTCCGGCTTCGTCGGCTGCGGCCGGCTGATGGACCTTCCGGAACCGCCCACGGCCGTCTTCGCCTCCAGCGACCAGATGGCGCTGGGCGCGATCGAGGCGCTGCGACGCCGCGGGATGCGGGTGCCGGAGGACGTCAGTGTGGTCGGTTTCGACGACCTGCCGGAGGTGCGCTGGTCGGCGCCGCCGTTGACGACGGTCCGGCAGCCCCTGGTGGAGATGGGCAAGGTGGCCGCCCGCACGGTGCTGCGACTCGCCGACGGCGGGGAGGTCGACTCGCCCCGGGTGGAGCTGGCCACCGAACTCGTCGTGCGGGCGAGCACCGCCCCGCCCCGCGCCTGACACGCCGCACCTGAGAGGCCCGGGACGCCCCGCCTGAGGCGCCGCGTGACCGGCGGCG
>NZ_BAAHCA010000925.1:0-1917 GCF_054776295.1 Streptomyces sparsus | reverse complement strand
CAGCGCCCGCGTCCGCCGTCGCTCGGCCGGAGGCGGTGGAGGCGCCCGCCGCCGGGCCCGAGCCGCGGATCGAGGCGGAACCGGACTACTACCTGAGGCCCTACGGCCGCGGCGCCGAGGAGCTGTTCCCGGTGGTGGTGCACGCGCCCGCCCCGGTGCGGGACGTGACGCTCACCGTGGACGCCTCCGGGTTGAGCGACCTGGCCCGGGTGCGGGCGGGCAACATGTGCACCGAGCGCGCAGAAGGCTCCGGGGTGTTCGTCTGCCGGGCGGAGTCGGTCAGCGGCCGGAAGCAGTTCCACGCGATGAAGATCAGGGCGGCCGAGGGAGCGAAGACCGGTGGCAGCGGCACCGTGCGGTACCGCGTCACCGCGGCGGGAACGGCGCCGGTCCGATCGACGAGCACGGTCCGGGTGGGGGACGGCGAACTGGTCGTCCGCCCGGAGGAGCCGGCGACCGGAGTGAGGCCGGGGGAGCGGCTGACGTACCGTCCGGCGGTCCTCAACCGCGGCGACGTCGAGGTGCGCCGGTTCGGGATCACGCTGAGCGGCGACGCCGGTCTGCGCTTCGCCGAGGAGTTCCGCAACTGCCACTACACGGCCGACAGCGTCGCCCCGAGGGTCCGTTGTGTGATCGACCGGCCGTTGCCGCCCGGTGAGGCCCACGAACTGTCCGAGCCGTTCCGCTTCACCGTGGGCGACGTACTGAGCGCGAAGCTCACGCCTTCCGTCTGGGCGCCGGGTGACGGCGGGTCCACCGTGGCCGAGCCCGAGAGCGGCACCGCACCGGGCGGGGGACGGACGCTGACCGTGCGGCCGGTCCCGTCCACCGGTTTCCCCGCGGAGGGCGGTTCGCACCGCTCCGCGCTGCGGATCACCACCACCCGGCAGGTCGACGTGCAGGCCGTCGCCGGACCGGTGCGCGGCAAGGTCGGGGACATCGTCGAGGTGAAGGTGGGCATCGGCTACGGCGGGCCCGGCCGGCTCCGGATCGTGGGCGACGAGATGGACGGCAGCGGCGCCCGGCTGCGCTACACGATCGTGCCACCGGCCGGGACGACGCTGGACCCCAACCGGACGGAAGAAGACGAGGAGCCCTGGCAGTGCGCACCCGCCACCAGGGGGGCCGCGAAGTACACGTGCTCGGTCGGCGCGACCGAGCTGGCCGAGGGCGACACGGCGACGCTGCCGTTCTTCTTCCGCATCAACAGCCGCCCGCCAGCCGGCGGGGTCGAACCGGGGCGCGTCACGGTCTCCGGAGACGTCCTGGAGCGTGACCCGGAGCCGGACAACAACAGCGCCCACATCCGGCTGGAGGTCACCGGCACCGGGGGCGACGCGGTCCCCGACTCCTACGTGACCGAGTCGGACGGCGAGTCCGGGGGCGGCGGGGCGCCGATGTCGGACACGGCGCTGGGCGTGCTGGCCGTGCTGGCCGTGCTGGTCGGTGCAGCCGGTCTGCTCATCGCAGTGGTGCTGGTCCGCCGGGCGCGTTGACCGTCAAATCGGGTCATTCTGCACGTAAAGTCACACTATGCCCACGCCACACGGAACCCGAGGCGGTATGGCTTTCAGCGCGGAGGAGCTGCGCGTGCTCCGAAGCGCTCTCGCCACCGTGCTCCAGCCCGCCCCCGTACCGGACCACGCGATCAGGCAGTGCCTGCGGCTCGCCGAGGCCGTGGACGAGGTGATCGACGAGCAACGCCGGCAGCGCGCCTTCCTGGTCGCGGACCTGGCCCGCTACCGTGACGCACTGCCCGGCTCGGCCAGTGGATACCTGGCCCACCTGCGGGAGGCCCTGGCCGTCGGCTACCAGCCCGAGGAGGCCGACCTCCTGGCGCTGCGCGAGCTGTGCATCGAACGCACCGGCCTGCCGGAGACGGCCCGCCGCACGGCGCTGCTGGTGCGGGCCGCGCTA
>NZ_BAAHCA010000924.1:0-1919 GCF_054776295.1 Streptomyces sparsus | reverse complement strand
CGAGCCGGGCTGGCAGGCGCGCACCGGGCCCGCCGGCCACCTGCTGCTCGACCGGACCGAGCCCCGGCCCCGCGACACCGCGCTGGGCACCGGGGCCGACCCGGTCCGGCTGGAGGTCTTCAACAACCTGTTCATGGCCGCCGCCGAGCAGATGGGAGTGCGGCTGGCGAACACCTCGCAGTCCGTCAACATCAAGGAACGGCTCGACTTCTCCTGCGCCCTCTTCGACGCGGACGGCAACCTCATCGCCAACGCCCCGCACATCCCCGTCCACCTGGGTTCGATGGGCGACTCCGTCAAGGAGGTGCTCCGCCGCAACGGCCCCGCACTGCGGCCGGGTGACGTCTACGCGGTCAACGACCCGTTCCACGGCGGCACCCACCTGCCGGACGTGACCGTGATCAGCCCGGTGTTCGGCACGGACGGCCGGGAACTGCTCTTCCTGGTCGCCTCCCGGGGCCACCACGCCGAGATCGGCGGCATCACGCCGGGATCCATGCCGGCGTTCAGCCGCACCGTGCACGAGGAAGGGGTGCTCTTCGACAACTGGCTGCTGGTCGGGGAGGGGGAACTCCGCGAGACCGAGACCCGGGCGCTGCTGGCCGACGGCCCCCACCCCTCCCGCGACCCGGACGCGAACCTGGCGGACCTGCGCGCCCAGATCGCCGCCAACCACAAGGGCATCGACGAACTGCACGCCATGATCGACCAGTTCGGCATCGACGTGGTGCGCGCCTACATGGGACACGTGCAGGACAACGCAGAGGAGTCGGTGCGGCGCATCGTCGCCGGACTGGACGACGGGACCTGCCGGTACGAGACGGACTCCGGGGCCGTCATCGAGGTCGCCGTCCGCGTCGACCGGGAGGCCCGCTCCGCCGTCATCGACTTCACCGGCACCTCCCCGCAGCGGGCCGACAACTTCAACGCCCCCCGCTCCGTCGTGACCGCCGCCGTGCTCTACGTCTTCCGCACCCTCGTCGCCGACGACATCCCGCTCAACAGCGGCTGCCTGCGGCCACTGGCCATCCGCATCCCCGAGGGCTGCATGCTCGCCCCGGAGCACCCGGCGGCCACCGTCGCCGGCAACGTGGAGACCTCCCAGGCCGTCACCGGTGCGCTCTACCGAGCCCTCGGTGTGCAGGCGGAGGGCTCGGGCACCATGAACAACGTCGCCTTCGGCAACGACCGGGTGCAGTACTACGAGACGGTCGCCAGCGGCTCCGGCGCGGGCGACGGCTTTCCCGGTGCCGACGCGGTGCAGACCCACATGACCAACTCCCGGCTCACCGACCCGGAGGTGCTGGAGTGGCGCCTGCCGGTACGGGTGGAGGAGTTCGCCGTCCGCACCGGCAGCGGCGGGGACGGCCGCTGGCCGGGCGGCGACGGGGTCCGGCGACGTCTGCGGTTCCTGGAACCGGTGTCGCTCGCGCTGCTCACCGGCCACCGCCGAGTGCCGCCCTACGGGCTCGCCGGCGGCTCACCGGGAGCCTGCGGCCGCAACGCACTCGAACACCCCGACGGCACCGTCACCCCTCTCGACGGCGTCGCCGCCGCCGACGCCGGCACCGACGACGTGCTGCTGCTGGAGACTCCCGGCGGTGGCGGGTACGGACCGCCGCCCGGGTGAACGGCCCCCCACTGACGGAGGTACGCACCGGTGGTCCACCGCGCGGCCCTTCGGTGGTACAGGTTGAATGGAGAGGACGAAAGGGGCCCGACGACGCCAGCAGCACCGCCGCGATGCCCCCGCAGTGAGGGAGAGACGTGAGCGCCAGCGAGCACGCCCCGCACACCGATGGTCCGCCCGGCACAGCCCCGGCGGTGCTCGTGCTCGACGGCCACGGCGTCGTCCGCTCCTGCACGCCCGGCGTCACGGCGCTGACCGGCCGGACCCCCGGCCAGGTCCGCGGCCGGGC
>NZ_BAAHCA010000923.1:0-1925 GCF_054776295.1 Streptomyces sparsus | reverse complement strand
GGCGGCCGTCCGCAACTCCTCCAGCAGCGCCTGCCGTTCGGTGTCGTACTCGGCCGCGCGCCGGTCGTCGCCGCGGTCCAGCGCGCGGTCGATCTCCTCGTCGAGATGGCACAGGCGCCGCCGGTAGCGCTGCTTGGCCTCCTCGTCGAGGACGGCGTCCCCGCCGAGGCCACGGGCGGCGACCACCACGTCACCGCCGGCCGGGTCCAGCAGCCGGACCGACGCCAGGTGCGAGCCGGGACTGGAGAGCAGGGTGTGCAGGTCCCTCAGTCCCTTGGCGTCGGGCACGCGGACCGTGCGGCCCTCGAAGGACAGCGTCCACACCGCCCCCTCGCGGCGGAACTCACCGGTGGTCGCGGCGGTTCCCTGCTTGCCGGCGCTCTCCCGCTCCCGGCGGACGTGGCGCACCCGGTCGGCGATGTGCGCCATACCCAGCGAGGCGGACTCCGCCTCGCACTCGGCCACCAGCCGTTCCGCCTCCGCCGCGTCACCCGGCCCCGCCCGGCGCGTCAGGACTGCCGCGAGGTGGGAGCGGGCCTCCAGCGACCAGGTACGGGCTCCGAGCAGGTCGGCCGACTCCCGGGCGGCGGTGAGCGACGCGACGGCCGCGTCCCAGCGTTCCTGCGCGGCGTCGAGCAGGCCGGCCCAGAGCGTCATCGGGCCGCTGACGTCGCACCCGAACACCGACACCGCCCACTCGTCCACGTAGGGGGCGATCGCGGATCTGGCCTGTTCGCACAGGTGGGGGTCGCGGGACGCCGCCGCGGCCTGCGCCTGGAACCTGAGCCACAGCGGCTCGAACATCCTGGGGCAGGGATCGCCGCGTTCGAGCCGGGCGGTGAGCAGCCGGACGGCGGTGGTGTGGTCGCCGCGTTGCAGCGCGGTGATGCCGACCAGCAGGTCCGGCTGGGGGTGCTCGGCCTCCTCGGCCGAGGCGAGAAGCGCGTCGACCTCCTCGAAGCGGCCCTGGTGGAGGCGGATCGACCACCACAGGTGGAGGTGCAGGAACTGGTAGCCGGGATGCTTCTTGCCGATCTGCTCGATCTGCCCGAGCTGCTTGAGGCAGTCCTCCGCCTCCGCGAAGCGGCCGCGCATCGCGCTGATGACGCCCTGGTCCACGGCCGCGTAGAACTGGAAGCGCGGCTCCGTCGACCGCCGGGCCATGGTGACGAAGGCGTTGAAGGCGTCCAGGTAGCGCGGGTCACCGCGCTCCAGCAGGGCGACCCACCGCAGTGAGGTGGCGAAGTACTCCATCACCCGGTCGCCGCTGCGGCGCCCCACGGTGATCATCTCCTCGGTGAGGCCGACGCGCTCCTCGGCCGTGCCGGGGCCCCAGATGGAGTTGTGCCGGGTGAGCAGGCTGAACCCGAGCGCCTCGTCGTCCTCCTCGCGACGGGCGACCACCACGAAGCGCAGGGTGAGTTCCTGTGCCAGTCGGGCGAGGCTCTTGCCCTCCTGGGTCGCACCCTCGTCCCCTCCGACCAGCTTCCGGTGCGCCTCCCGGAGCAACTCCTCGCTGCCGGCGTCCGGTTCCTCGTCGGGATCGGTGCTCTGCACGCTGAGCGCCGTCCGGGCCAGCAGTTCCGGGTCGCCGGAGGCACGGGCGAGCGCGGCGGCCTGGACCCGGAGGTCCCGGCTCTCCTCCCGGTCGCCGCCTCCGTGACGCAGCATGTAGGCGAGCTCCAGGGTGAGCAGGACGTGTCTGCGGACGTCGTCCTCGCAGCGCTCCATCGCCCGGCGGTAGTGCACGGCGGCCTCTTCGAACGCCATCCGGGCGCCGGCCTCCTCGGCGGCGGCCTCCAGCAGCACGGAGGCCCGTGCGGCGGGGAGTTCGGGGCCCGCCAGGTAGGCGTGCCGGGCGAGGTCGGCGGCGATGGTCTGCTCGGCGAGCGACGTGCCGCGGTCCACCACGTGCACGACGGCAG
>NZ_BAAHCA010000922.1:0-1926 GCF_054776295.1 Streptomyces sparsus | reverse complement strand
CCGGCGCGTACCCGGCCGTCCCGGTGCCGGAGGGCGGGACTCAGCCCCGCAGCCGCTCCGCCAGGTGGATCCGGACGGTGTCGCCCGCCTCCTTGCCGATGGCCCGGCGCACCTCGGCCCTGACCGGCAGCTTGTGGGTGCCGTCCCCGAGCGCCATGAACGCGCTCTCGAACGGGTGGCCGTCGACGGTGCCGCGTACCTTCACGAGGCCGCGGGTGCCGAAGAACGCCGCCGACTCCGGCCAGACGACGTACGTCCAGCCGCCCTTGCCCGGGCTCCTCCGCAGCACCTCGGTGAACTGCTCGTCCAGCCCTCCCCGGTCCGTGTCGGCGCCGTCCGCCGACCCGCCCCTGGTGTTCCCGCTCTCGTCCATGTCAGAACCCCGCTCTCGTGGATGCCGTCACAGGTACGGACGGCGCACGGCGGCGGAACTCATCGCGGGCCTGCGGTGACCGCCCGGCCCGGAGCCCGACGCGTCGCTACGGCGCCGCCACGGTCAGGGCCGAGCGGCGCGGGATCGCGTACGCCTCCAGTTGCCGCCGGGTGAGGCCGGTGAGCCGTTCGACCTCCTCGGCGTCGAGCGCGCCGCAGTGCAGACCGCGCAGCAGGTAGCTGCTGAGCGCCTTCGCGGTGGCCGGCTCGTCCATCACCGCGCCGCCGGTGTCCGCCGCGTAGGCGGCGAGCCGGGCCGCGGCCTGTTCGCATCCCTCGCGGTAGAACGTGTAGACCGCCGCGTACCGGGTGGGCAGGTGTCCGGGGTGCATGTCCCAGCCCTGGTAGTAGGCCCGGGCCAGCGAGCGGCGCACCAGCCGGTGGTGCAGCCGCCAGGCGTCGTGGACCTGCGGGGTGTCTCCGACGGGCAGCACGTTGGTGGAGCCGTCGGACAGCCGGACGCCGGTGCCGGCGGCGGCCACCTGCATGACGGCCTTGGCGTGGTCGGCCGCCGGGTGGTCCATCGCCTGGTGTGCGGCGCTGACACCGCAGCAGGCGCTGTAGTCGAAGGTGCCGTAGTGCAGGCCGGTGGCGCGGCCGGCGGCGGCGTCGATCATCCGCGCCACGGTGGCCCGGCCGTCGGGGCCCAGGATCGACTGGCTGGTCTCGATCTGGATCTCGAACCCGATCCGGCCGTCCGGCAGGCCGCGGTCCCGCTCGAACTGCTCGCACAGCCGGACCATCGCGGTGACCTGCTCGGGATAGGTGACCTTCGGCAGGGTCAGCCGGAGGCCCGCGGGCAGGCCGCCGGCCTCCGCAAGGCCGGTGAGGAAGACGTCCAGGGTGCGGATCCCGCGGTCCCGGACCGCGGCCTCCATGCACTTGAGGCGGATGCCCACGTGGGGCGGCACGCGAGAGGGGTCGACCGCCGCGCACGCCTGAGCGACGAGCCGGGCGGCCCGGGCGGCGTCGGCGTCCTCCTCGGCGTCGCCGCGGTCGCCGTAGCCGTCCTCGAAGTCGATCCTCAGGTCCTCGACCGGCTCCCGCAGCAGTTTGGCGCGCACCCGGTCGTGGACGGCTCCCGCCAGAGCGGCGTCGAGGCCGAGCACCTCACCGAACGCGGCGGCGTCCGGGGCGTGCTCGTCGAGCAGTGCGAGCGCCTGGTCGCCCCAGTCGCGGACGGTGTCGGCGGTGAACACGTCGCCGGGCACGTACACGGTGTGCACGGGCTGGCGGGTGCCGGGGTCGCCCGGGTAGCGGCGCTCCAGCTCGGCGTCGACGGCAGCGAGGGCCGCGCCGATCTCCTTGCCGACCCCGTGGCCGAAGGTGGTGGCGACCGGCTGGCCCTGCGTCATCAGCACTCCCGTGAAATCAACAAAACGTTGAAGCTTTCTGGGAAGCTAGCTCTCGGTCGCGCACTCCGTCAACACCCGCCGCCCCGCCGCGGCCCTCCCCGACGTGCGACGGCCGGGGTCCGGCGGGCCGGAGCCGCCG
>NZ_BAAHCA010000921.1:0-1930 GCF_054776295.1 Streptomyces sparsus | reverse complement strand
GGCCGAGGAGCTGACGGCGGCCGGCGTGCCGGTCCTGGTCGTGCAGGGCGGCCGGGACCCGTTCGGCCGTCCCGACGAGTTCCCGACGCTGCCGCCGGACGGCTCCGCCCTCGTCGAAGTGCCGTACGCCGACCACGGCTTCGCGGTGCCCAAGCGGCTGCCGAAGGCGGCCGCGACAGCCGGTGGAGGTGCCGGTGGAGGTGCCGGTGGCTCTTCCGCGCGGCCCGCGCCACTGCTCGGTCAGGAGGAGGCGCTCGGCCTGCTCGCCGGTCGCGTGGACGCGTGGCTGCACCGGGAATGACGCGGCGGCTCGTCTTGTTGTGCGGGGTGTCGGTACGACTTGATGGAGAGGGAGCCACCCTTATGGGTTCAGTCGCTTGCCCGCAGCGCCCCCAGGCCGCAGAGCTGGACTGGGCCACGCTTGCGCTGGCCGGCGCGGGCCGGCCTCAGGCGGCGGAGGGAGCGGATCGTCGTCTATTCTCCGTTTCGAGCGGGTCCGCTCTCGGGCTCGCCACCGCAACGGAGGAGGTGGGTACGGTCGCCGGGACCGAGGACCGTTCGGACAGCGCCCCGCAGGAGACCGACGCCGAGCGCAACGCGCGCTTCGAGCGCGACGCACTCGGCTTTCTCGGCCAGATGTACTCAGCGGCGCTCCGCATGACGCGCAATCCGGCCGACGCCGAGGACCTCGTGCAGGAGACCTACGCCAAGGCGTACGGCTCGTTCCACCAGTTCCGCGAGGGCACCAACCTCAAGGCGTGGCTGTACCGCATCCTCACCAACACGTTCATCAACTCCTACCGCAAGAAGCAGCGTGAGCCGCAGCGCAGCGCCGCCGAGGAGATCGAGGACTGGCAGCTGGCCAGGGCCGAGTCGCACATGTCGACGGGGCTGCGCTCCGCCGAGTCGCAGGCGCTGGACCACCTCCCGGACTCGGACGTGAAGGAGGCGCTCCAGGCCATCCCGGAGGAGTTCCGGATCGCCGTCTACCTGGCGGATGTCGAGGGCTTTGCCTACAAGGAGATCGCCGACATCATGGGTACGCCCATCGGTACGGTGATGTCCCGGCTGCACCGTGGGCGCCGCCAACTGCGGGACATGCTGGAGGGCTACGCCCGCGACCGGGGGCTGGCGCCCGCCGGTGCGCCGGCCGGCTCCGGCTCGTCCGACGCGTCGCACAACGGGAAAGGCTCGGGTTCATGAGCTGCGGAGACCCTCACGAGACCGACTGCTCCGAGGTCCTGGACCACCTCTACGAGTACCTCGACCAGGAGATGCCCGACGGTGACCGCGAGAAGCTCGCCGAACACTTCGACGAGTGCTCGCCCTGCCTGGAGAAGTACGGGCTGGAACAGGCCGTCAAGAAGCTCGTCAAGCGATGCTGCGGCCACGACGACGTGCCGGCCGACCTCCGCTCCAAGGTGATGGGCCGGATCGACCTCATCCGGGCCGGCGAGGCGGTGCCGGACCAGGCCGTGCTGGACACCGCCGGGTACACCCACGGCGCCCCCGACACGGGCACCGCCGACGAGGAGTCGGTGGGCGGCACCCAGGCCGCCCGCAGGAACCTGACGTGACCTGAGCGGGTCCGACGTCCTGAGCCGGTCCGACGTCCGGAGCGGGTCCGACGCCTGAGCCGGTCCGGCACCTGAGCCGGTCCGACGACGAACGCCCGCCGCCGGGCCCGAGCCGAACGGTCGACAGCACGCCCGGCGGCGTCCGGACGCCATCCGGCAGTCACCTGAAGTTCACCCGAAGGGGTTAACCGGTGGCAGTGATGACCAACCAATAACCGGATAAGCCCGCTTCTGACCGCCCGGCGCTCCTATTCTCCCGACGCGGGAGACGAAGGGGTGCGCTATGCGGGGACGGCCGCTGCCGTGGAGTGCCAGGTTCTACATCGGCGCCGCCACGGTCGCCGCGGCGGCCT
>NZ_BAAHCA010000920.1:0-1930 GCF_054776295.1 Streptomyces sparsus | reverse complement strand
CCCGGCGGGGGCGGACCGCCGGGGGTGCGAGTCGGGACGGGCCGGCCGCTGACCGGCCGCGTTGCGGGGACTGTGGCAGCCGTCCGCCGCGGACGGCGGCTGCCCGCGGGCTCAGAGGTTGCCGCGCTTCTCCTGCTCCCGCTCGATGGCCTGGAAGAGGGCCTTGAAGTTGCCCTTTCCGAAGCCCATGGAGCCGTGCCGCTCGATCATCTCGAAGAACACCGTGGGCCGGTCCTGGACCGGCTTGGTGAAGATCTGCAGCAGGTAGCCGTCCTCGTCGCGGTCGGCGAGGATCTTCAGCTCGCGGAGTTCGTCGATCGGCACCCGGGTCTCACCGACCCACTCGCCCAGCGTGTCGTAGTACGAGTCGGGCACGTCGAGGAACTGCACACCGGCGGCGCGCATGGTGCGCACGGTGGAGACGATGTCGTTGGTGGCCAGCGCGATGTGCTGGACGCCGGGGCCGCCGTAGAACTCCAGGTACTCGTCGATCTGCGACTTCTTCTTCGCGATCGCCGGCTCGTTGATCGGGAACTTCACCTTCTTGGTGCCGTCCGCGACGACCTTGGACATCAGCGCGGAGTACTCGGTGGCGATGTCGTCGCCCACGAACTCCTTCATGTTGGTGAAGCCCATGACCTTGTTGTAGAAGGCCACCCACTCGTTCATCTGGCCGAGTTCGACGTTGCCGACGCAGTGGTCGATGGCCTGGAAGGTGCGCTTGGCGGGGGCGGCGACGATCGGTTCGGCCGCGGCGAAGCCCGGCAGGTACGGGCCGTCGTAGGCGGAACGGTCCACGAGGGTGTGCCGGGTCCTGCCGTAGGTCGCGATGGCCGCGAGCACGACGGTGCCGTGCTCGTCCTTCAGCTCGTGCGGCTCGGTGACGCCGGTGGCGCCGTTGGCGACGGCGTGCGCGTAGGCGGCGCGGGCGTCGGGCACCTCGATGGCGAGGTCGACGACACCGTCACCGTGCTCGGCGACGTGCTCGGCGAGGAACCGGCCCCGGTCGGTGGCGGGCTTGATGACGGAGGTCAGCACGAAGCGGGCGCCGCCCGACTCCAGTACGTAACTGGCGGTCTCGCGGCTGCCGTTCTCCGGTCCGGAGTAGGCGACGAGCTTCATGCCGAAGGCGGTCGAGTAGTAGTGCGCGGCCTGCTTGGCGTTGCCCACGGCGAAGACGACCGCGTCCATGCCCTTCACCGGGAAGGGGTCGTCCTGCCGCGATGCCTGGGTGGTCTCAAGGGTCTCAGTCATGACCGCAGGCTCCCGCGCTTCGGCAGGATGCGCAATAGTTCGTGTATCGACTGGGCAATGTGCTCAGTCAGTCGGCGGTTTCGGCGGACGATCTGCACAGGATGACCATCGAAGGAGGAGGCCATGGGCATTGACGAGCTGGACGGCCGGCTGCTGGAGCTGCTCGCCGCGGAGCCGCGCGTCGGGGTGCTGGAGGCGTCCCGCCGTCTCCAGGTGGCTCGGGGCACCGTGCAGGCCCGCCTGGACCGGCTGCGGACGACGGGGGTGATCCGCGGCTTCGGCCCGGACGTCGATCCGGCGGCCCTGGGCTACCCGGTGACGGCGTTCGCCACACTGGAGATCAAGCAGGGTCAGGGCGCGGACGTGCGGGCGCACCTGGCGACGGTTCCCGAGGTGCTGGAGCTGCACACGATCACCGGCCACGGCGACATGCTGTGCCGCCTGGTGGCCCGCTCCAACGGCGACCTGCAACGTGTCATCGACCGGGTGGTGGGCTTCGAGGGCATCATGCGCGCCTCGACGGCCATCGTGATGGAGAACCCGGTGCCGCTGCGCATCGTGCCGCTGGTCCGCCAGGCCTCCCGGGGGGACGGCCCCTGAGTCGCCGCCCCCGCACCGGGGGCCGGGTCAGCAGGCAAGGACGGGGCCGCCGCCGCGGAGGGCGGCGAGCGCGTCC
>NZ_BAAHCA010000919.1:0-1931 GCF_054776295.1 Streptomyces sparsus | reverse complement strand
AGCGCGGGACGCGGTACCGGCCCCGCACGCAGCAGGTCGTCGGCGGCCGCGGTGTCGGTGACGAGGCTGGTCACGAGGCCGGAGCGCAGGACCGCGCCGATCGCGTCGGCCTTGCGCCGGCCACCCGCGATGGCCACCACCTCGGGGATCCGGCGCAGCCGGTCGGCCTCCACCGTGATGCAGCGCTCTCCCAGGTCACGGCCGATCCGGCGGCCGTGCGCGTCGAACAGGTGCGCCGACATCTCGGCGGCGGCACCCAGCGAGGCGTAGTGCGCCCGCTCGGAGTCGCTCAGCATGTCGTGCACGGTGGAGACGCCGGGCTCCCAGGAGCCGATGGAGACGGCGGCCACCGTCACCTTGTCGAAGTACTCGAAGGCGGCGGCGATGCCGGTCTGGCTGCGCAGCGCCGCTGCCGTGGCGGGGTCGGGCAGCAGCATCGGGGCGTAGATGGGGTGGGCCACTCCCCCTGCGACCTCGGCGGCCCGGCGTACCGCCTCCACGGAACCGCGGTCGGCGGTGCCCGCGTCGTACACGCCGGTGAGCTGGACGACGGTGCAGGGCGGCAGTCGGCGCAGCGCGGTGGCCATGTGGATCGTCGAACGCCCCCAGGCCAGGCCCAGGACGTCGCCCTCGGTGACCAGCTCACCGAGCAGGTCGGCCGCCACCTCACCGAGGTTCTCCGGATCGGCGGCGTCCTCGGTCGCGTCGGCCGGCGACTCGACGACCACCGCGTGCCGCAGCCCGTAGCGGGCGCGCAGCGCGTCGGAGCGTTCGGCGTCCAGTTCGGCGGGCACCCGGATCTCGATCCTGACGAGGTCGCGCTCCAGGGCCGTCTCCAGCACCCTGGCCACCTTGAAGCGGCTGACGCCGAACTCGTCCGCGATCTGGATCTTGGACTTGCCCTCCAAGTAGAAGCGGCGGGCCATGGCCGCAGCCTGCATCAGTTCGGCGGGCCCCATCCTTGCTGCTGCCCGACCCGTCGACACCGCAACTCACCTCAGCTTCCACCCCGCGAGCGCGTCCGCGCCCGGGTGTTCATCCTCGCAGATCCACCGGGACCTTGATCCGTTTCGTGCATGGCGCAGGCACTCCGGGCAGTCGTGCTCGGTGCCGCTGCCCGGCGCGCGGCCGGGGCCGTCAGTGCGCGCAGCCCCGGGCGGCGGCCTCGGACGCCTGGTTGCGGAGCGCGCGCACGGCCGCCGCCGGGTCGTCGGTGCCGTAGACGGCGGAACCGGCCACGAAGACGTCCGCGCCGGCCTCGGCGCAGCGCTCGATGGTCTCGGCGGACACCCCGCCGTCCACCTGGAGCCACATCTGCAGACCGTGCTTGTCGATCAGCTGCCGGGTACGGCGGATCTTGGGCAGCATGATGTCCAGGAACGCCTGGCCGCCGAAGCCGGGCTCGACCGTCATCACCAGCAGCATGTCCAGCTCGGGCAGCAGGTCCTCGTAGGGCTCGATCGGGGTGGCGGGCTTGAGCGCCATCGAGGCCCGCGCGCCCTTGGCCCGGATCTCCCGCGCCAGCCGCACCGGCGCGGCGGCGGCCTCGGCGTGGAAGGTGACGGAACCGGCACCGGCCTCGACGAACTGGGGGGCCCACCGGTCCGGCTCCTCGATCATGAGGTGGCAGTCCAGCGGTGTGCCGGTGGCCTTGCTCAGCGCTTCGACCACGGGCGCTCCGAGCGTCAGGTTCGGCACGAAGTGGTTGTCCATCACGTCGACGTGGAGCCAGTCGGCGCCTTCCGCGCCTCCGACACGCTCGGCCTCCTCGGCCAGACGGGAGAAATCGGCGGACAGGATGCTGGGGCTGATCTGAACCATGCCCCCAGTATGTCGTCCGCCACACCGGACGCGGCAGCCGGTCCCTCCCACGCGGCCGGAATACCGCCCGCGGCCCGCACCCGCGGCGTCGGGCGGCACCGCCGGCGGCG
>NZ_BAAHCA010000918.1:0-1934 GCF_054776295.1 Streptomyces sparsus | reverse complement strand
GGCACGCGCACCCCGGCGGCCATCGCCCGGCTGCTGGGCAGGCCGGCGTTCCACACCCTCATCGACGTCCGGCGGCTGGCCGCCGCCGGCCTCGTCGAAACGCCGCGGGAGCCGATCCCGGCGGCACCGGCCGACGTTCTGCCCTGGGCCGCTCAGAACCAGGTCGACCCGGACACCGCACTGCTGCGCCGGATTCGCGACGCTTTGGAGGCAAGCCTGTGAGTTCACGGTCCATCCGCCAGGCCCCCTCCGCGCCGACATGAGGCGCGTTCTGCGACAGCGCGCCGAGAGGAGACAGATGATGGCGGCCGAGCCCGAAGTGCTGGAGGAACTGCGCCGGTTGAGGGCGCGGGTGCCCCAGCTCACCGGCGCGCTGGCGGCCAGTGTCGACGGTCTGGTCCTGGCCCAGGACACGACCACGGTCGAGGCGGAGGCGATGGCGGCGCTCACCGCGGCGGCTCTCGGCGTGGCCCTGCGCCTCACCGAGGCGACCGGGCACGGCGAGTTCCGCGAGCTCGTGGTGCGCGGTGAGGACGGTTACGTGGCCACGTACGCGGCGGGGGCCAGTGCCGTGCTCACCGTCCTGGCCGAGCCGCGCACCAACGTGGGCCGCATCCACCTGGAGGCCCGCAGGTCCAGCGCCCGGATCGGCGATCTGGTCGAGAGCGCACTCGACCGCCGCGACACGTTCTGACGAACCGGCCGCCGGGCCGCCGGCAGGCCCGTCCACCGACGCGCAGACCGCCGCTGTCCGTCCGCCGACCCGCCCCCTCCGCCACCCGCCCGTCCGACCCGCCCCCCGACGCACCCGAGGCCCCCGACGCACCGTGACGCGGACGACCGTCCGTCGCCACCCCCCGATCAGCACACGAGAAGAGAAAGGCCACGATCATGGCTAACACCGACACCGCCCTCAAGGAAGCGATGACCTCCATCGAGGGAGTCATCGGCGTCGCGCTCGTCGACTACGGCAGCGGAATGGCGCTGGGCACCCTGGGCGGCGGCAAGGAGATGGACCTGAACGTCGCCGCCGCGGGCAACACCGACGTGGTCCGCGCGAAGGTGCGCACGATGGAGCACCTCGGCCTCCAGGACGAGATCGAGGACATCCTGATCACCCTGGGCGGCCAGTACCACCTGATCCGGCTGCTCAAGAGCCGCGACAGCAAGGGCCTGTTCCTCTACCTCGCGCTGGACAAGGGCCGGGCCAACCTGGCGATGGCCCGTCACCAGCTGGCCCGGATCGAGAACGAGCTGGAGGTGTGACCGGTCCCCGTGGGGGGCTCGCCCCCCACGGGACGGCTGCGGCAGTCCGCCCCCGGGACCGGAGGCGCGGAGTGGAGGCCTGGCGGGTCAGGGCATCCAGGCCCGCCAGGGCCGGGTGACGACCTCCCGGTAGGTGTGGTGCTCGGGGTTGCCGCCGGCGTGGCGGAACGTCCAGCGCTGGGCGTCCGCGAAGTCCGGCACCGCTTCGGACCGGGCGCCGCACACCGCGCACTGCATGGCGTAGGTGACCGGTTCGGCGTCCGGCTCCCGGTCGGGCGCGAGCTTCCAGGTGGCGAACCGGATGACCGTGTGGGCACTCACGACGGCCTCCCGGTGGGGAGGCCGGGGAACGGAAACGTCTCGCCGTCCGCGCCCCGCGCGCCGGGCGACGCTTCCGTGCGGGTGCGTTCGGAGGGGCGCCTGTCCGGCGCGGAAGGATGCGATGCGGTCATGTGGGGGTCTCCCTGGGCCGGTCCATGTGTCTCTGCGGCGCTCCACTGCGCGACGCCGCGCCCGCTGGGTTCCGCAAGGGAATGCCCGCTGCGGACCCTCCGTACACCACGGCCGCCGAGCCGACCTGCTGCGAAGGCCGTCCCACCGGCCACGCGGGCGCACCGGCCGGAGGAGGCGCGGGCCCCCGCCCGGCCGCCCGGTCAGGTGCCCTGCGG
>NZ_BAAHCA010000917.1:0-1940 GCF_054776295.1 Streptomyces sparsus | reverse complement strand
CCGACCCCCCGCCGCTACCGGCCCCGCCGCCGCCGAAGACCGGCCGCGCGGCGGGCGGCATGACCTGGCGGCACCGGTTGCGGCGCGACCGCACGCTGCTGCTGATGACGCTGCCCGCGCTGCTCCTGCTGCTGCTCTTCGCCTACGTACCGCTGCTCGGCAACATCGTCGCCTTCCAGGACTACGACCCGTACGTCGCGGACAACGCCTGGCAGGCGATGGCGCAGAGCCCGTGGGTGGGGGTCGAGCAGTTCTCCCGCATGGTCGGCGACCGGCTGTTCTGGCAGGCCCTGCAGAACACGCTGGCGATCTTCCTCATCCAGCTGACGCTGTTCTTCCCCATCCCGATCGCGCTGGCGCTGTTCATCAACAGCTTCGTGCGCCCCCGGGTCCGGGCGGTCGCGCAGGCCATCCTCTACCTGCCGCACTTCTTCTCCTGGGTGCTGGTCGTCACCATCTTCCAGCAGATGTTCGGCGGCGCCGGGCTCGTCTCGCAGACCCTGCGGCAGCACGGCTTCGACGGTATCGACCTGATGACCAACCCGGCGCTGTTCAAGTTCCTGATCACCTTCGAGATGATCTGGAAGGACGCCGGCTGGGGCGTCATCGTCTTCCTGGCCGCGCTCGCCGCCGTCAACCCGGAGATGTACGAGGCGGCCGCGATGGACGGCGCCGGGCGGTGGCGGCGCATGTGGCACGTGACGCTGCCCGCGCTGCGCCCGGTGGCGGCGCTGCTGCTGGTGCTCCAGGTCGGCAACGCGCTGACGGTCGGCTTCGAGCAGATCCTGCTCCAGCGCACCGCCGTCGGGCCGACCGCCGCGGAAGTGCTCGACACCTACGTCTGGAACGTCGGCATCCAGTACGGCGACTTCAGTTACGCCGCCGCCGTCGGCATCGTCAAGGGAGTCTTCGGTCTGCTGCTGGTGCTGGCCGCCAACAAGGTCGCCCACCTGATGGGCGAGCAGGGGGTGTACAAGCGGTGAGTGCCACCACGCACCACACGCGGCCCGGAGCCGCCCGCACACATCTGCGGCCCAGCTGGGAGGAGCAGCCGGGGCCGACCGGACTCGCCGGCAAGGGCGTGCTGCTCACCCTGGTGTGCGCGGCCGTGCTCTTCCCGCTGTGGGTGGTGGTCGTCACCAGCCTGTCGTCGGTGAAGACGATCACCGAGGCCGGCGGGCTCGTCGTCATCCCGCGCGGCATCACGTTCGTCGCGTACCAGGAGCTGCTGAGCGGCGGCCAGGTCACCCGCGCCACCATGGTCAGCGTCGGCGTCACGGTGGTCGGCACGCTGTTCAGCATGACGGTGTCGGTGCTGTGCGCCTACGGCCTGTCCCGTTCCGGTTCGCTGCTGCACCGGCCGCTGCTGCTGACGCTGCTGGCCACCATGTTCTTCAGCGCCGGACTCATCCCGACGTACCTGGTCGTGCAGGGCGTGGGACTGACCGGCAGCTATCTGGCGCTGATCCTGCCCAGCGCGATCAGCGTGTTCAACGTGCTGGTGCTGCGGGCGTTCTTCATGAACACCGCGCAGGAGCTGATCGAGAGCGCTCGCATCGACGGAGCCGGCGACTTCCGCATCCTGTGGCAGATCGTGCTGCCGCTGTCCCGCGCGGTCGTCGCCGTCATCTCCCTGTTCTACGCGGTGGGTTACTGGAGCGCCTGGTTCAACGCGTCGATCTACCTGAGTGATCCGGACATGATGCCGCTGCAGAACGTGATGAACCAGCTCGTCATCAAGCAGGAGCGGCCCACAGGTCTCGCGCAGGCGATCAACACCGGCAACCTGTCGCCGCTGTCCATCCAGATGGCCGTCATGGTCCTGGCCCTGCTGCCCGTCGCCGTGCTCTCGCCCTTCGTCCAGAAGCACTTCAAGAAGGGCATGCTCACCGGCGCGGTCAAGGGCTGACCCGCGGAGCAGGGCGCCCGCCGGGCGCCCT
>NZ_BAAHCA010000916.1:0-1949 GCF_054776295.1 Streptomyces sparsus | reverse complement strand
GCAGCGGCCGGTCGTCGGCCCGCACCACCCGCCACCAGGGGACCGCGGCGCCGTGCAGCGCCATCACCCGGCCGACCTGTCGGGGGCCGCCCTCGTCGAGCCACTCGGCCACGTCGCCGTAGGTCATCACCCGGCCGGGCGGGATCAGCTCGGCCACCTCCAGCACCCGTTCCGTGTACTCGGCCGGCCCCTGCGGACCCGGCCCGCCGACGGCCGGCGGGTCGCTCGGTCCTGCTCTGTGCTCGCGCATGAGGGTCATCGTGCCGCACCCCTCCGACACCCCGGATCCAGTGGGGAAGATCACGGATTCGCCCCTGAATCGCCCTTGATGCGGTCGGTCGCCGGGGCGGCATGTCACCATCTTCCGGGCGGTGACACGTGATACGGGACAGGAAAGAGCAGACCGAGGAGCAGGACGGGGCGGCCCCGCAGGAGCCGGAGCCCCGTGGCACCCCGGTGGAGCCGGTGCGCCCCGAGGAGGCCGGCATCGACCAGCTCGACAGTGACGAGCCGCTGCTCTCCGCCCGGGTGCACCGTCCCTCCGACCTGCTGCGGTTCCTCATCGGCGCGCTCGGCATCGGGCTGCTGCTGGCCATCGCCTACTTCGCCCACGGCACCGCCGCCGGGCTGGAGCAGGACATCGACAAGGGCGCGGGACAGGCGCCACCGCTGGTGATCAGCATCGCGGCGTTCGTCTCCAGCATCGCGGTGCTGATCGTGCCGGTGGCCTTCGCGATCGAGCGGCTGATCAAACGGGACGGGCTGCGCATCGCCGACGGCGTGCTGGCGGCCGTGCTGGCCCACGGCGTGTCGCTCGCCGTCGCGCTGTGGGTGGCGGAGGCGGCGCCGGAGTCGATCCAGGAGGCGCTCACCAAGGCCGCGCCGTCCGGCGGTCTGACGGACCCCGTGCACAACTACCTGGGCCCGGTCATCGCCTACATGACGGCCGTCGGCATGGCCCGCCGGCCGCGCTGGCGGGTGCTGCTGTGGGTGGTGCTGCTGACCGACGCCCTGTCCGTCCTGATCAGCGGCTACATGACCTCGTTCGCCATCGTGCTGACGGTGCTGATCGGCTGGACGGTCGCCTACGGAACGCTCTACGCCGTCGGCACCCCCAACGTCCGGCCGACGGGGCAGAACCTGCTGGCCGGGCTGCGGCGGGTCGGGTTCAGTCCGGTCAGCGCGCTGCGCGCGGAGGATTCGGGCAGCGAGGACCGGCACGACAGCGACCGCGGGCGCCGCTACGTGGTCACCCTGGACGACGGGCCGCCGCTGGACGTCACCATCGTCGACCGGGAGCAGCAGGCGCACGGCTACTTCTACCGGGCGTGGCGGCGGCTCGCGCTGCGCGGCATCACGCAGCGCCGCAGCCTGCAGACGCTGCGGCAGGCGCTGGAGCAGGAGGCGCTGCTGTCCTACGCGGCCATCGCGGCGGGTGCCAACGCGCCGAAGCTGATCGCCACCTCGGAGCTGGGCCCGGACGCGGTGATCCTCGTCTACGAGCACATCGGTGGGCTGCCGATGGAGGCGCTGCCCGACGAGGAGATCACCGACGAGCTGATGACCACGGCCTGGCAGCAGGTGCGCGCCCTCCAGTCGCGCCGAATCGCGCACCGGCGCCTGAGTGGCGAGGCCCTGGTGGTGGATCGTTCCGGCGCCGTCTACCTCACGGACCTGCGCGGCGGGGAGATCGCCGCCGGTGACCTGAGCCTGCGCATGGACGTGGCCCAGTTGCTGACCACGTTCGGCCTGCGGGTCGGGGCGGAGCGGGCGGTGCGGGCCGCGGTGACGACGCTGGGTCCGGACGCGGTCGCCGACAGCCTGCCCATGCTCCAGCCCATCGCGCTGAACCGCAGCACCCGCGCCACGCTGCGCCGGCTCGCCAAGGAGCGCGCGGACCGGGAGCGAGAGCGGGTGCTCGCGGCGTCGCGGGATCGCAAGCAGGCGCG
>NZ_BAAHCA010000915.1:0-1951 GCF_054776295.1 Streptomyces sparsus | reverse complement strand
GGCGTCCACGCCCGAGTCGGTCAGCGCGGACAGGTGCGCCGCCATCTGCTCGGCCTTGCCGACACCGTTGACCCGGGCCAGGCTGCCGTCGACCCGCAGGAAGTGCTCCGCGATGCCGTGCCGGCGCACCAGCGGCAGCAGGTGCCGGTGCGGGGCCAGGGAGCACAGCGACTGGGTGCCGCCGGCCAGGCGGCGGGCGGCGAGCAGTTCGGCGGCGCCCTCGGTCAGGCCGACGGCGTCCACCCGGGCGAAGTAGTGTCGGTGGAAGACCTCGTCCAGCACCGCGAACTCATCGGCGTCTGGCAGCCGGCCCGTCAACCGCTCGTAGAACCGGGGCACCGGCACGCAGTAGAGCTCGCGGTAGCGCTCCAGGCTGATCGGCGGCATGCCGATCTCACCGAACGCGGCGTTCGTCGCCTCGATCACCGCGTGGATGTCGTGCAGCAGCGTGCCGTTCCAGTCCCAGACGATGTGGGTGGTGCCTGTCCTCGGAGCCATGACACGAAGGTAACCGCCCGGTCCGACAACCGGCCGGTGTCGTCCACCACACGGCCACCCGCCCGAAGCCCCCGGGGCGCGGCGAGTATCCGGGCCCGCGGGTCAGAGCAGGGTGTCGATCTCCTGGACGGCGTACCACAGCAGCTCGTGGTCCTCGGCACCGTCCACGGTGGAGCGGGCGGACTCGTCGCCGGCCCGCGCCGCGTCCAGCGCCTCCGCGGCGGCGGTGACGTCCGCCTCGGCGTCCGCCGCGTCCAGGTGGACGGCGGCCGCGAACCGCATCAGAAGCGGACCGTCGAGCCGCAGCTCCCCCGGCTCCGCGTCCGTACCCGACTCGGGCCGCACCGAGCCCTCCGGCACGTCCAGCGCCAGCACCACCCGGCGCCGGGCCGCCTCGGGATCGTCCGCCAGCAGCCGCAGGGACGCGTGCGCGGCCCGGCCCAGCGCCGCGTACTCCAGTTCCTCGACGTCCTCGGAGACGTACCACTCACGCAGCGCCGGTGTGACGCCGTAGGCCGTCAGCCGACCTCCGCCCACCTCGCCCTCCCGATGGGCGGCCGCGAGTCCGGTGAGGGTCAGGGGAACGTAGACGCGCATCACTGCCGCTTTCGTGTAAGTCCGGACGGGCTGACGGCCAGCATACGGGCCGGCCCCCACAGGCCACCGCCGATCCGCGCGCCCACCGCACCGGACGGTCCGCGCAGGTCAACGCCGTGCCCGTCAAGCCCGTGGCACCTCACCACCGGATAGGTGAAAAGGGCCCGGGCCACCCCGCGCCACCCCGGTCGATTGCGTCGCCGCCAGCGCCCTCGCTACAACCGTGCCGAAGCTACTGCCCGGTACGCATCTCGCGGCCGGGCCCGGCAACTGATCCACGGGGACCGACCATGACCTTCACCAAGGGGCCGAGCCGCCCACCCGGACGCCGCGACTCGCGCCGCCCCTCCCACTCCGCCGTCGCCGCGGCCCAGCGCGGCAGGCGCGAACGGATGCCGCACTTCTGGTTCGCGCAACGACTCCTGCTGGTCCTCAGCGGCCAGCGTCCCGTGCACTCCCTGCTCGGCCACACCAGCGGCGCCGCCTACGACCAGCTGGCCCGCCTCGCCCCCATGGCGCCGCTGCGCCCCGAATCGGCCCTGCGGCAGTCCCCGGCGCCGGTACTGGAACGGGTCGGCTGCTCCTCCCCGGGCCCCGGCGCGGTCGAGGTGTACGCACGGGTCTCCGTGGCCGGGCGCTTCCGCGCCCTGGCGTTCCGGCTGGAACACGGCCCGGACCACCGCTGGCGATGCGCCGCGGTGGAACTCGACATCGACCTCGACCCGGTCCGCTAGTGGCCGGCAGGAACCGGACGCCGAGCCCGCCGTGCGCACGGTCTCGCAGGACGCCTTCGAGCGCCCGGCGGGCTGCGGTCCTGGAACGTCGGGGTGTGTACCGGGGCCCGTGGCGCGACGCG
>NZ_BAAHCA010000914.1:0-1954 GCF_054776295.1 Streptomyces sparsus | reverse complement strand
CCACCGCCGCAGCCGGCGAGTCCGCCGGCCGCGACCAGCACGGCAGCGGACGCCGTCACGGCGGCGGACCCGAGCAGCGTGTGCGCGGACATGGTGTCCACCCTTCCGTCCGCCTGGCCTACCGGCGACGGTCGCGGGTGAGCCGGTACGGCTCTTCGTCCATGCTCCGCCCGTCCGGCCCGAAGTTCCACCGCGGCGGACGGCGTGCGACGGACAGCGGACGGCGCGCGGCGTGGGCGGGCCCCGCCGGCCCGGGTGGCAACGCCCGTTCCCGTCATCCGCGCGCCGACCGTCACCCGGTGGCGGGCGTCGTCACCGGGCGACGACCGTCACCGGGCGACGAACTGGGTGAGGATGGCCTGCACCTCGTAGATGTCCACGCCCTTGGTGAAGGTCTTCTGGATCGGGGTGGGACTGCTGGAGATCCAGATCTTCAGCTCCGCGTCGAGGTCGAAGGTGCCGGCCGTCTCCACCGCGAAGTGGGTGATGCTGCGGTACGGGATGGAGTGGTACTCGACCTTCTTGCCGGTGATCCCCTGCTTGTCGACGAGGATCAGCCGCCGGTCGGTGAACAGCAGGGTGTCGCGGATCAGCAGGTACGCCGCGTGCACCCGCTCGCCCTGGCCGAGCAGCCGGGCGTAGTCCTGCTGCGCGGCCGTCGGGTCGATGGTGTGTGCGTTTCCGAACAGTGCCATGGCACGCCCCCGGTAGTTGGATTTGCGCGATCTTCGCACTTTCTGTCGACCGGGAACACCCCGACGAGGCCGTGAGGGCCCTCACCGATGCCCTCGCGGTCCGGCGCGGGGGCCTCGGGTGCATGGAACCGTCCGATCAGGGCACCTCGCCCGGAGAGAGTGCCGAGGACGTCGTCCGGCAGCGAGGGGCCGGGCGCTCCGGCAGCCGGGGCCTCCGCCGGGACGGCAGGGCGGGGCCGAGCACGAAGGGAACCGGTATGAGTGCCACGGGTGACGGCAACACCGAGTACGGCAGGCGGGCCTTCAAACGGTCACGGAGCCACTTCACCGACCGGATCACCGCCAAGGGCGAGGACGGCTGGCCGGTCGAGGCGGGACGGTACCGGCTCGTCGTCAGCCGGGCCTGCCCCTGGGCCAGCCGGGCCCTGGTGTCCCGCCGGCTGCTGGGCCTGGAGCAGGCGCTCTCGCTCGCCGTCGCCGACCCCGTGCAGGACGACCGCAGCTGGCGGTTCACGCTGGACCCGGACGGCCGCGACCCGGTGCTGGGCATCCGCTACCTCGCCGAGGCGTACGAGGCGCGCGAGCCGGACGCGCCCGGCGGGGTGAGCGTGCCGGCGATCGTGGACGTGCCCAGCGGCCTGCTCGTGACCAACGACTACCCGCAGCTCACCCTCGACCTGGCGACCGAGTGGACCGCGCTCCACCGGCCGGGTGCGCCCGACCTGTACCCGCAGGCGCTGCGGGACGAGATCGACGAGGTCATGGACGGCGTCTACCGGGACGTCAACAACGGCGTGTACCGGGCCGGATTCGCCACCGAGCAGGACGAGTACGAGGACGCCTACCGCGACGTGTTCCGCCGCCTGGGACAGCTGTCCGAGCGGCTCGCCGACCGCCGCTACCTGGTGGGCGACACCATCACCGAGGCCGACATCCGCCTCTTCACCACGCTGGTGCGCTTCGACGCCGTCTACCACGGCCACTTCAAGTGCAACCGGTACAAGCTCGCCGAGGACCCCGTGCTGTGGGCCTACGTGCGGGACCTCTACCAGACGCCCGGGTTCGGGGACACCGTCGACTTCGACCACATCAAGCGGCACTACTACGTCGTGCACACCGGCATCAATCCCACGGGCATCGTGCCGGCCGGCCCCGACCTGTCCGGCTGGCTGACCCCGCACCACCGCGAGCAGCTGGGCGGCCGCCCGTTCGGTGACGGCACGCCGCCCGGCCCGCCACCCGCCGAGGAGCAGCTCCCG
>NZ_BAAHCA010000913.1:0-1954 GCF_054776295.1 Streptomyces sparsus | reverse complement strand
CTCCCGCCGGCCCGGCCCACCGGAGGGGCCGAGCCGGCGGGCAGCGCTGCCGGGTCAGCGCAGTTCGGCGGTGCAGCACTTGACGCTGCCGCCGCCCTTGAGCAGTTCCGTCAGGTCGACGGGGACCGGTTCGTAACCGCGGTCCCGCAGTGGTGGGAAGAGACCGGCCGCCGCCTGCGGCAGCAGGACGTGGTGCCCGTCGCTGACCGCGTTCAGCCCCAGGGCCAGCGCGTCCGGCTCCTCGGCGATCAGCGCGTCCGGGAACAGCCGGGAGAGCACCGCGCGGCTGCCGGGGGAGAAGGCCGCCGGGTAGTACATGACCTCGCTGTCGGTGGTGTCGTCCAGCACGCACAGCGCGGTGTCCAGGTGGTAGTAGCGCGGGTCCACCAGGTCGAGACCGATCACCGGGCGGCCGAAGAACTCCTGGGCCTCGGCGTGCGAGAGCGGACTGCTGCGGAACCCGCGGCCGGCCAGCAGCCACGAGGCGGTGACGGCGAAGTCGCCCTCGCCCTCGTTGATGTGCACCGGTTCGTGCGGCTCGGGGTACCCGTGGGTGCGGTACCACTCCCGGTGGACGGCGGCCTCGCCCTCGCGTTCCGGATGGGCGAACCGGGCGCCCAGCACCTTCCCGTCGACGACGGTCGCGCCGTTCGCGGCATAGACCAGGTCGGGCAGGCCGGGCCGCGGGACCAGTTCCTCGACGGTGTGGCCGAGCGCCCGGTAGCGGTCGCGCAGGTCCTCCCACTGCGCCGTCGCGAGCGGCAGGTCGACCGGTTTGCCGGGATCCATCCAGGGGTTGATGGAGTACGTCACGCGGAAGTGCGCCGGTGGGCACATCAGAAAGCGTCGAGAGGTGTACAAGAAGGGCTCCTCACGGGGTCGCCGTGCACCGTCGTGTGCACATCGTCCTCCGTGAGGAGCCGGTTGGCAGTGATCCGTACGGGTGGTTCGGTGGGCGCTCAGCTGCGCGACTCGCGGAGTTTGCGCAGGAGTTCCCGTTTCTGGGCCGCGACGTCCCCGCCCTGCCCCGGGCCCCCGGTCCTGCTGCCGCGTTCGCCGTGCATGGCCCCCCGGGAGACGTGCGCCCGGGTGCCGCCGACGCCCAGCATGTTTCCGGCTCGTCCCTTGCCCATGGTGGTCCTCCTCGATCCGCGGCGTTCTCGGCCGCTTGCCGGATGCGGTGGCAGCCCGCTTCGGCGTCCCGGAGGGGACCGGGGAGGGCTGCCTGACACCAGATTGAGGCGAGACGTATCGTCTTGTCAAGACGGTTCGTATCGTCTCTGCTGCGTTACGCTGCTGCCATGACGGCTTCCAAGGCGCCCGACGCCTCCCGACGCAGTGCCCGCTCCCGTGACGCGATCCTGGCGGCCAGCATGGAACTGGTCGGTGAGGTCGGCTACAACAAACTGACCATCGAGGCCATCGCAGCCCGGGCCGGAGTGGGCAAGCAGACCATCTACCGCTGGTGGCCGTCCAAGGCGGCGGTGCTGCTCGACGCCTTCACCGCGGTGGTCGACGATCCCGGCTACCAGAACGGCCTTCCCGACACCGGCGACCTGGCCGCCGACCTCAAGGGTGTACTGCGGGCGACCGTCGACGAGTTCAATGACGAACGCTTCGAGGCCCCCTACCGGGCGCTCGCCGTGGCCGGCGCGGCGGACGCGGAGCTGGCCCGCGAGTTCGTGCAGCGCCTCACCGAGCCGGGGCTCGCCGTCTACACCGACCGGCTGCGCTCCGCACAACGGGCGGGGGAGATCTCCGCCGACATCGACGTCCGGGTCGCCGTGGACATGATCCTGAGTCCGATCTCACAGCGGTGGCTCATGCGTTCGGGAGACCTCACCCACGAGTTCGCCGACACGCTGGTCGACCTGGTCCTCAACGGGCTGCGCCCCCGCGGCTGACGGCGGCCGACGCGTTCCGGGCCGACGGGACGGCCCGCCCGCGGGCCGCC
>NZ_BAAHCA010000912.1:0-1960 GCF_054776295.1 Streptomyces sparsus | reverse complement strand
CCGGCTGCGGCGGAACGGCCGCACGCCGCACAGCGGGCCTGGCCCGTCAACGGGTCCCCGCATCCGGGGCAGCGCGTCGGCACGGCGACACTGTCGCACAACCCGCTTCGGGCGGGTAACTCGCGGGCCTGTTCCGGCCGGACGGGCACGGAAGCGGGCACGGGAACGGGCACGGCAGGGGCCAGGCCCTGCTCCGAAGAACCGGGCGGGTCAGGCCCTGCTCCGGAGGCCGGGACGGGTCAGGCCTTGCGTCCGCGGTGCAGCGCGACGATGCCGCCGGTGAGGTCCCGCCAGGCGACCTTCGCCCAGCCGGCCTGCTGCAACCTGCGGGCCAGGGCGGGCTGGTCCGGCCAGGCCCGGATGGACTCGGCCAGGTACACGTAGGCGTCCGGGTTGGACGACACCGCTTCCGCGACGGGCGGCAGCGCCCGCATCAGGTACTCGGTGTAGACGGTCCGGAACGGCGTCCAGGTGGGGTGGCTGAACTCGCAGATCACCAGGCGGCCCCCGGGCCGGGTGACGCGCAGCATCTCGCGCAGCGCCGCGTCGGTGTCCTGCACGTTGCGCAGGCCGAAGGAGATGGTGACGGCGTCGAAGGTGTCGCTGCGGAACGGCAACCGGGTGGCGTCACCGGCCGTGAACGGCATCCACGGCAGCCGCTTCTTGCCCTCGCGCAGCATGCCGGTGCTGAAGTCGCAGGGCACGGTGAACGCGCCGGCCGCGGCGAACGGCTCCGAGGAGGTGCCCGTTCCGGCGGCGAGGTCCAGTACCCGTTCCCCGGGCCGGGCGCCGACGGCCCGGGCCACGGCCTTGCGCCACACCCGGTCCATGCCGAGGGAGAGCACGTCGTTGGTGAGGTCGTACTTGGCGGCTACGCCGTCGAACATCGCGGCGACTTCGTGCGGCTGCTTGTGCATCGATGCGCGGGTCACGAGGGCCATTCTTCACCTCCGGCGGAGACGGGACGCACCGGGTGGTGTTCCCTCCTCCGGACGCCGCCCCCGGACGGGTGCCGGTGGGATGGAGGGTCAGCGGGCGCGGTAGACCAGGCGGCCGGCGATCACCGTCACCAGGCAGCGGCCGTCGGCGGCCGTCACCGTGAAGTCCGCGCGCCCTCCGGCCGCCAGCTCCGGCTGCCGTGGGGACGTCCAGACCACCAGCCCGGACCGCCGGACCGCGGTACGCACCTCGGGACGGGTGAACGGTCCGACCAGGGCCGTCACACCCCGGCCGAGCAGCCGCTGCACGCCGCGGCGGGCGCTGTGCCCCCAGCGGGTGCCCTTGAGGTCCAACGCGTCGAGGGCCGGACCGGTGAGCGGCTCGGTGCCGAGTACGTCGGCCTCCCGGGGGTCGGGGTGGTACGCGTGCTCCAGCAGCGTCACCGCGTCGTCCGCGCAGCGGCCGGCCGAGACGGTGCCCTGCCACTCGCGGACCCGCGCCGACGGGTGCGCGGCACGCAGCTCCGGCGCCGGGCCGAGCGCCGTCACCCGGTCGTCCGACACCGCCAACGCGGTGCCGGACGTGGGCAGGTGCAGGGTCAGCAACGGAACCCGTCCGGCGTCACTCGGCGTCGACGAGCTTCAGCTCGGGGTGCGCGGTCCCGCCCGCGATCGCGGTGGACGACAGGTGCGAGACGACCTTGTCGTCGACCGGGTCGTTCGCCGGGTCGTCGTGCACCACCAGGTGCTCGTACGTGGTGGCGCGCTGCGCGGGGACCCGGCCGGCGGACCGGATCAGGTGCAGCAGCTCCATCCGGTTCGAGCGGTGCTTGGCACCCGCGGAGGAGACCACGTTCTCCTCCAGCATCACCGAGCCGAGGTCGTCCGCGCCGTAGTGCAGGGTCAGCTGGCCGACGTCCTTGCCGACCGTCAGCCAGGAGCCCTGGATGTGCGCGACGTTGTCCAGGAACAGGCGTGCGACGGCGATCAGTCGCAGGTACTCGAAGAGTGTGGCCTGGGTG